>CAYFYW010000224.1:0-3385 GCA_964347425.1 uncultured Nitrospirales bacterium | reverse complement strand
AACCACGATAGCGTAACTGGATTTATTGTATTACCCCCCTGAAAAATAATTAAAGGAGGTGACTCCGTTGGTCCAGTGATAAGAATGTGAGTATTCCCATGTCTTGTAGAGATCATCCGTTCTTCAAACTTTATCTTAAGCCCTCCGAGTGCTCTCTGATAAAGTTCTAAAACTTGTTTCTCTCCTTCAAGATTTCTGTATATCGGCCTGGGACTACTTGACATGCCGACATTATAATCTTTGCGACTTGTTCTTTACAAAATATTAGGTTTTACAAAGTGAGTTTTTGTTAATTGCATCGTTTCACTTGATAGATTTATCCGAACATTTACTAGATATATTAATTTTTAACTTTTAAGAAATAAAGCGATGATTTTCGATAGGTCCTCGATATCCTTCTGATATACAAACTCTTCCTTTCCATGAATATTGCACTCTGGACGTATGACACCCAGACCTAACTCTTTTCCTCCCCATTCGGCAACTATTTGCGGTAAACCCCCAGACCCCATCATCCCATGCTTACCACCCTTGCCCGTGATTTCCCTTACAATGGCGACCAGCCTATCTACAAGCGGATCTTCGCACGGGGGAACCGGAGGAACAAATTTCTCATGCCCTATTTCCCATACTACATCCGGAACTGAAGAGAGTGTGGTTAACAACTCATTTCGGGATTGTTCTACATTTTCCTCTGGTATCAATCTTCTGTCTATTGATATCAGACATTCGTCGGGAACAATGTTTGATTTCAGGCCTCCGTTTATCATATTAATGTTCAACCTGGGAACCATCTTGGGTATTCTGGTCTCTGGATGAGCGTGTATGGCTGATTTTTTCTTCACGACTCGCTTTTTCAAGTCCATCAGAGCATTAACCAAAAGAATGGCTTTTTCGACGGCGTTTTCTCCCAGATGAGACAGAGCTGAATGTGCTGATTTGCCTTTTACCATTACGTCCATCTGAATGGCTCCCAGGCTGGTTATCGAGACTGACCCGAAATCGGAGTCCAGATTAAAAAAAAGTGCACCGGATACGGGCTGTAAATACTGCGCTAAATATCGCAACTGGCTTGCTTGTCCGTACTCTTCGTCGGTAGTTATCATTACCGAGACGTCATACTTGAGTGGCTCTCCTTTAATCAATTCCAGGGCCAGGAGAAGAGCTGCGATACCTCCCTTCATATCGGCCGCCCCCCGACCGAAAATCTTCCCGTTTTCTAATCTGGGGCTGAAAGCGTCCCAACCTTCGGCCGGGACAACATCGATGTGACCATAGAAAATCACGCGGCGCTTGTCCAGCGTTCGGCGATGACATACAAGATTGACCCGCCCCTCTCTCTCATCCGCATGCTCGGGTGGAATTAAGACCTTCTCAGTCCTAAAATTCAGGTCATCGAACAATGGTTTCAGAAAATCGATGGCTTTTTCATAGTTAAGTCCCGGAGGGACTGTTGTATCGATAGATATCATTTGTTTGAGCACATCAACGTAATTCATAGAAACTCCTTTGACTTACGAGGTAGACCTCCACCCGATTTACTGGGGGTTCTCTCTATTTCATTCAATATTGCTATATATCTCACCCTTTTTGCAATCCTGTTCCAGTATTGCATAGATATGTCCTTGACTTATTAAATAATTTGTTACTACCTGTGCATATAAAAATAAAAATCCGCCGCAATCAGCAACCAAACGGATAAAAAAATCTCATTTCATCGACGATTGACAATACGGGCATCTTACATCGACAAAAAATGGAAAGTAAGTACCCTTGAGTTATTGTAATGCTAGAAATAAAGGTATTAGAATATGAAAAACCTTCAGGATTATTGACATACATCCTGGGCTTATCCTAAAAATGATATCGAGATAAAAGAGGGATCAGCATGACCTACGATTTTGACCGTTTCTGCTCCAGAGAGAATACAAACTGCGATAAGTGGGATTCTGTGGAGACATTGTTTGGCAGTAAGGACGTTATCCCGATGTGGGTAGCGGACATGGACTTCCCAACGGCCAGACCCATCGTCGAAGCTTTGAAAAAACGCGCTACCCATGAGTTCTACGGCTATACTCGGCCCGGATCGAATCTCATTGAAGCAGTCGTAGACCGTCTACAGCGAAAATTTAACTGGAAGATACAGCCGGAATGGATTGTATTTACACCAGGTGTCATACCCGCCCTAAGTGCAGCGGTAAGATCGCTGACTCATCCTGGCGATGAGATTATCTTACAAGAACCAGTCTATTACCCCTTTTTCCCCGTAGTCAGGTCAAGTGGCTGCCAGATAATAACCAACGAATTGAAGCTTATCGGAGAAAATTATGAAATGGATTTTCAGGATTTAGAGAATAAATTCTTGTCGAGGGTCGGGATGCATGATAGTTTCAATCGCGTTAAGGCTATTATCCTGTGTAATCCCCACAATCCTATTGGAAGACTCTGGAGCAAAGAAGATCTGGCCCGGTTAGGAAAGATTGTGATAGGGAATGGAGCCATCGTTATCTCAGATGAAATACACTGTGAGATACTGTATAAGGGATACACTCATACTCCATTCGCCGCCATTTCCAGAGAATTCGAACAGAATTGCATTATTTGTATGGCGCCCAGTAAGACTTTCAATCTAGCTGGCCTTCAGGCTTCTTCTATCATTATCCCAAACAAAAGACTCCGAGATAGATTCAATGAAGCTTGTGCGGAAATGATACCTAGGCCAAACCTTTTTGGTCTGGCAGCGATGGAGGCTGCTTACCTTTACGGTGATGAGTGGCTGGGAGAGATGCTGGAATATCTCGAGGGGAATCTGAATATGATACTGAGCTATTTTGAAAAGAGAATTCCCAGAATTCAAATTATCAAGCCACAAGGAACCTATCTCATATGGCTTGACTGTCGAGCACTGGGACTGGACGATACGGCTCTGAGAGAATTCATACGGCAGAAAGCAAAAGTCGGCCTTGACGATGGTTTCCTCTTTGGAAAAGGCGGTTCAGGATTCCAGCGAATGAATATCGCTTGTCCCCGAGGTATTCTTGAGGAAGCTCTGAGCCGGATAGAGAACGCAGTAAACGGTCTTTAGTTCTGGTATCTTTCCCTATGTTAATATCATTTCAGTTGCTATTGATGTATAACCATTCATTACACAATTCGTCAGATTATTATCTAATATCTAGTGGACTCGCCTGCGTACAAAGCATGTGGGTAATGTATCGTTGGTCAAGGTTACGACACAATATTGACAATGATGTCCCGTTCAGTTTGGCTTTGAGAGAGTGAAATTCACCACTGTCGAACATTAGGATGTTTGTCCAGCCATGCGTGTAGCTGCTTGATACCGTTTGAGTTCAATTTATAGTATCAATACTTTTCGATCACAAAA
>CAYFYW010000223.1:0-1641 GCA_964347425.1 uncultured Nitrospirales bacterium | reverse complement strand
CATCTAACAGGGTGAATGTGAATCTGTGGCAAAAAGGATTATCAGGTGGACAATAAACTGACATTAGAAATCGTTACCCCATATGGACTTATTTTCAGCGATGAAGTAGATGAAGTCGTTGCCGCCGGCAGCGAGGGCGAGTTCGGAGTTTTGCCAAACCACACCCCATTTTTGACAACGCTGAAGATAGGGATGTTGATTTACAAGAAGGGCAGCGAAACAGGGTATTTCTTTGTTAACTGGGGATATGCTGAAGTCGGCCCTGAAAAGGTCTTAGTACTTGCTGACAGCGCCGAGAGATCTGTAGACATTGATGTTAGCAGAGCCATGGAAGCAAAAAAACGTGCCGAGGAAAGGCTGAGACAGGCTGAAAAATTTGATGAGGCACGCGCAACAAGCTCGCTTAAGAGAGCGGTAATGCGAGTACAGGTAGCAGAGAAACATTAGGCAAAATAATTACAATCCCCATGAGTTTTCCAGCTACAGAAAATCGTATACTTTAGAGAGCACCCTTTAGAGATTTTTAGCGATAAAATCCCGAATTCCAGATTTCAAATCACAAATCCATCCTCCGTAGCCCCGATGCTTCAGGGCGGGGGACGGGTAAGTCCCAATACCCAAAATCCAAACTTCAAATTATTTTGGTTATTGGTGCCCGGTTTTTGGAAGTTCAGTTTCCCATTAGTGATCAGACGAATGTAGGATTCGGACGTCACTAATTTTATATGCGTCATGATAAGACTTTTAATTTTCGACCTTGACGGTACGCTTCTGGATACAAGCCTGGATATCGCCAATGCGGTAAATTACGCCGTAGAGCCCTTTGGGGTAGAACCGCTCTCTGTCGAAACTATAAAATCCATGGTAGGCTCCGGAATATCCAAACTCCTTGAATCTCTTATTCCCTCTTCAGTAAAGGCAGGCACGGGTGATTTTCAGAGGAAAGACGAGGCCCTCAACAGATTCCTCAAACATTACTCAGAACATCTCCTTGACAACACCGTTCCGTACCCCCATGTTAAAGAAACCCTTTCAGAACTCACATCGTATAAAAAAGCTGTACTATCGAACAAAAGAGAAAGCTTTTCAAAAAAAGTCCTTGATGGTTTTGGGCTTTGCAAATTTTTCGACATTATCCTTGGCAGTGATAGCGTGAGCGAAAGTAAACCTTCTCCGGTTCCCATATATGAAGTTTTAAAAAGGACTGATGTGTTAAAAGAGGATACCGTTATCATTGGAGACAGCAACTTTGATATCGAGGCCGGCAGGGCCGCAGGAATCAAGACCATTGCCGTTACCTATGGTTACCGCAGCAGAGAAGTTTTAAAAAAAGCCGATGTTATCATTGATTCTTTTGGAGAACTTATAACCGTACTTCCTCAAATCTGAGGAATTATTAGCGCCTGCAATCACTCGTTGCGCATTTTTTTGACCATCAAAGTGTTCGAATAGTTCAAACCGTTTGAACTGCTTAAACCACTTGAACCAAAGACTAACTGAATAATTTGAAATTAATATTCCCTATAGCCTGCTACAGGGTTACCATATTTTCTGTCATTCCGCATCCCCAATCGAGTTGAGGACATGCTTGATGCGGAATCTATTCTTTGGGTCTCTGGATTCCTGTTTTCACAGGAATGA
>CAYFYW010000222.1:0-6307 GCA_964347425.1 uncultured Nitrospirales bacterium | reverse complement strand
AGAGCCTGTTCCGCTTAATCTTGTTCTATGCCTGCCAAACCACCGTTTTTCATACCAGTTGCCTATATTAAGATGCTTATGATACTTTTCTGCATGTTGAGTCAGGTAGAGGTCTCCTCCATCACCTGTCTTCAGGTGAATATATACAACCCCGAGCACGTTTACCAGTGTCTTTTTATGCATTACGCAAACATTCCTTAAAGGTGTTTTTGTTTCCTGCTGAATGCCATATTATTATATTAACTCTCAACATCGAAGTTACTCAAATGCAATATATAGGCAAAAATTGCATGAATATCACTGCTTCTGTTACTGACCATAAAATCCATTTGCAGATGCGCTATTGAAAAAATGTAGAATCCGCTCAAAAATACTGTTAAACTTGTTCAAAGGAATACATTTCTGGTTAAACATGAATCTGAAAGATTCTTAAGTAAATAGTGTTATATTTCGCGGCGGAGGTTTAAACATGGAAGGATATCATAAAATCATCAAAATCGAAGATTATGGGCGGTATGCAGGAGCGGAAACGGTTGACGCGTACTGAAAAAGTCGAAACCGCTCAAGGACCTCCACGTTGTTAATGTGAATTCAACATATTACGGAGGCGGCGTGTCAGAGTTGTTGTCTTCATTGACACTATTGATGAACGGTCTGGGAATCAAGACGGGTGGAGATTAATTCAGGGTTCTCCTGATTTTTTCAGCATCACCAAAAAAATCCATAATGCCCTGCAGGGGGAGGACGTCAATCTGACGGACCGCAAGAAAGACCTTTATGAATTTATAATTTATCAGAATTCACTCTGCACCCACCTTGACCGTGATGTGGTCATTATCCACGATCCGCAGCCGCTCCCGATGATTAACCATTTCAGGAAAAACAGTCCGTGGATATGGCAGTGCCACATTGACCTTTCGAATCCAAACAAAGAACCAGGGATTCAAGAGGTTCAGGGCTTGGATTATCAATTGTGAGATCAATAGTAGAGTCAAATGGAGGGAGAATATGGGTTGAAAGTATTCATGGAAAAGGCAACACATTTAGCTTCACTCTCCCGAAGCAGCATCAAAGATAAGCAAAGAACTATATCAAACGTTTCAGAGAGGTACATGGAAATAAATGTTTCGGCTATTATTTGGTAATTATAATTCCTGTCGGCGGTCGTTTTTCAACCCTTTCCTCCGGGTCATGGTAATATTTAAACCTGAAAAGTGCGTCAAGTCCGTGGCAGTCTATACACAGCATATTTACCGTCTGCATCCTGAGGAAACTGTTGATTGCCGTACCCTCAATATTAGTACCTTTTCCTTTTTTATGGAACCTCGGATCCCATTGATGGACGTTGTGACATGACGGACACGAAATATTGCCGACTGTTACATATTCTCCAGTGCCTTTGTCAAAAAGCGGAAAATATTCAGGCTCACCCTTAATATCTCGTCCAACATTATCAATAAGCATACCTTCGGGATGGGAGGCAATTTGGGGTATCTTCTCTTTTGCAGGGCCATGCTCTGAATGGCACGAATTGCACATCATATCCATTATACTATCACCCCCATCGAGTCCATAAGCCCAGAGTCTAATTTTGATTTTACTGTTATGGACAAGGTGACAGACTTCGCATGTTCCGGATTCAGCAGGAGTTTCGCCGATAATGTTTTTCGAATCCGGCGAAGTTACAATCAAGTCATGATCGGTTTTTTCGACATAGGCATTTTCAGTATGGCAGTTTTCGCAGAGATTGGGTGCCGGAGAGTTTTCCAGTCTTAAGAAACTATTCAGTGAGCTGCCCTCGATATTTGAGTGGTCTTCGGTAATTACTTTCACCGGGTCCCAGCGATGGGGATCATGGCATGTCTGGCATGTCATAACGCCATCCTCCGACACTTTTCCTTTTCTGTCAAATAGCGGCAGGGTAGTGGTAAGTCCTTTTTCAAAGGGTGAGATGTTTATAGGATGAGAGAAGTCCTTTATCACCTTTTTTTTGGCCATGCCGTCCTCGTTGTGGCAGCTCACACACAGGTTCTCAGCAATGTTATCGATCCTCGTTGTTATCTCCCTTGCCCACAGGAAGTCTTTCTGTCCGCCGTGCACGAGATGACATGTTTCACAGACTCCGGATTCTGAAGGAGTCTGTTGCAAGATATTTTTTTCTTCTGGTGCCACTTTGTCAAGATCATGCTCGGAGTTCGCAATATGAAATTTGTCTTCATGACAGTCACTGCAAATCCCGGGCGAGGGTTTTCTTAAAAAAGATGTAGTCCTGTCTCCTTCAACGTCTTTTCTTATTTCTCCCTCTGTTGAATCTGCCCGCCATCTGTGCGGGTCATGACATGTTGTGCACATGATCATTCCGTCTTTGTCCTGAACACCGAATTTATTAAAAAGTGGAAGGGTCAGCTTATCTCTTTCCACTCCGATAGTTGTAAGAATAATCTCTTTCCTTTTTTCATATGGCTTTACATTTAAGGGATGCGTATAGTCTGCTGGTATGCTCTTTTCCCCTATGTTGCCTTTGCTGTGACAGCTGAGACATAGCTGTGTGGTAAAGTCTTGCGTTTCTTCTATTTTTCTTGCTGCCTTATGCGGCAGGTGGCATGCTGAACATACGCCTGCCTCAGCGACTGTTTTACCATCCTGATTTTTTTCATCAGGAGCTGAGTGAACGAGGTTGTGTTTTGTATCTGTTAGATATTCTTTATCCCCGTGACAGGTGAGGCATAAAGTGGATTTTTCATCCTTCTTGATTAAGAGCAATGGCTGCTCTATTTTGTTATTGTGTATCTTATGGCATGTCTGACATATGATTTCTCCGTCGTAACCTAATTTGGCACCTTTCTCAATCAGATCCTCAGGTATTTTAACTTTTTTTGAAATTGCATTTATGACATGAAAAGGTTTTCTTTTCCCATCAGGCGTAAAGATATTTTTATCACCGTGACATTCAAGGCAAAGGCCTGAGTTCCTGGCGCTCTCTATCAGAAAGCTTTCATTTGGTGAACCATGCACTGTGTGGCATGTCTCGCATATAATCTGATTCTTTTTTTCCCCTACAATAGCGCCACGGGCGATAAGCCCTTTCGGGATATCCATGTCCTTTGTAACACCAATGGGGTGATTTCCTACCTCAATGCCACCGTCCTTGTCAGAATGGCACATACGGCACATCGCAGAATCTTTGTTTGAGGCTCTGATGAAGATGGTCTTTTCTATGCCCATCTCGCTTGAGACCCCATGTGCAGTGTGGCATGTAGAGCACTGCATATTGCCGTTTTCATCCAGCGGGAATATTTTAGGTATCTTCATATAAGAAGGAGGTGGCTTGTTTATTTTGTGCCTCTGGTCATTGTATACCCTTGCCCTTGAATCGACCACGCTTCCGTCATGACAGGAAAAACATATCTCGGGTCTGGCTGCAACCTTTTCGGATTGAAACTCAACAAGGTCAGAGCCTTTCCCATCAATGAAGAAGGTGTCTATCCAACGGTAATGACAGATAGCGCATTCTTTTGCTGAATCAGGATTTCTTGGCGCCTCGACCTGTGCATATGAAATGCCGATCTGAAAGACCAATAAAAGATTTATGCATATTATCTTATTCATATTAAAATAATTCTTTTTGTCATGATGAATCTGCCGGAATCGACCTGCCTACCGGACAGGCAGGCTCGTACCGAGTTTCAGCATCTATAAGATTCCGAAACAATTTCGGAATGACATTTCATATGTTCTAAAAACGAGATTCTGAAGCAATACTAAATCGAGTTCAGCACAAGGTTCACAAGGACAGTGTTAAATCACCTATGCAGGAGGGGGACGGTAGAGAATGAGTGAAATATGTGCAAGTTTACGGAAAGAGGATATGTACTTAACTTGACAGGGCTTCACAGTGCAGGGTCGATGGAATCCTGAAAACGGCGGGAATACGCCATGAAATTTCGGGTTATCGTCATCTATTGGAAACAATAAATGTTCAAAATCTGTATATCTCTCACATCGGAAATTATCATAAATCCGGCAGTCAACAGGTTTGACAGGATATAACTCAAGATAGATACTTAATGTGGTGAAAAAGAATGCTGCAAGGAGAATGAGAATTGGTGTTCCTGTAAATCGATGTACTTTCATGATCCTGGCAATATCAGTTTTTAAGAAATTCTAACAAACAATTATAATAAGACGAAAAATTGGTTTCTATATTTTTTAAAATAATACTTAATAAGATTAATTACAAGGACTCAATAATCTTAATATAGTTCCCCGCTTGTATACTGATTGACACAAACGTTTTAAAGTGGGTTAAGTTCTGTTATTAATGAATAAACTTCCCTATCCTGTTCCATCTGACTTTGTCCCAAAGGCCCCCACGGCTGTCCCATGACCAGTACATTATAAATGCCTTTCCTTCTATTTTATCCATGTCAACGACACCCCAGAACCGGCTGTCGTAACTCCGGTCCCTATTGTCTCCCATAACAAAAACACTGCCGTATGGCACGACAAATGGACCGAAATTATCTCTAGGAAAGCCTTCAGCAAAAGGATCATCATGGATTGCGTATGACTCATCAAGGGGAATATCATTTATAAATACTCTTTTGTCCTTGACTTCTATTTTGTCCCCTCCGATACCAATGACTCTTTTTATAAAATCCCTGCAGTCGTCCTTGAACAGCTCAAAGGGGTTTCCGCTGCTCCCTGCATGTTCCAGTCTGAATGAAATATTGGCAGCAATGCTTCTGCACTCTTTTTTCTCACTGTTTTTCGGGAAAGAAAATACTATTACATCTCCTCTTTTAGGCGTATTGAGTGTAAGAAAGCTGCCGTCTGTAAATGGCACTTTAATTCCATAGGTAAATTTGTTAACGAGGATATGATCGCCGACAAGCAGAGTCGGGAACATGGAGCCTGAAGGTATTTTGTAAGCCTGGACTACAAAGGCCCTTATCAGGAGGGCAAATAATACAGCTACTATTAAGGCTTCGGTGTATTCCCTGAGTTTCGATTTTCTTGTGATCTTTTTATTAGACAATTTGATTATCTTTCTCTCATCTGTTCAGGATATTTATTCGCTGAAATAATTATTTTGAACATCCCTGAATTTTCAGCGACATTTCCGTATTTATAATAAGTCCGGTCTGTATGAAAAATCAATGAAACATCTAACTTAAGATTTTTACGTATCAAAAGCATTTTGATCAAGATTAAAAAAATGTTGTATTCTTAAAATACTGAAACGATTGACCTGCCCCAAACCCCTGTAATTATGTTTACAGCATTTGATTACCAGAATGATTTTGCAGTGCGGATCTCTGAGGCTTATGTTCTGAAATCGGCAGATCTAAATAAACTGAAAGAAACAATTAAAACATTCATCAACTGTGGAAAAACATAGAGCATTAGAGAATAGTCGAACCCTTAATGTTCAATTATTAATGGCGAGGAGACAGAGGATTGTTTCTTTATCTTGAGCAAATTGTGACCGACTTAAGAAAAATAGCCCCGCCGTCAATATTCAAGAAGTGAAGAATCCCCCTAGAAGGCGGGGCATTTTCACAAAGCAAGGATAAGGGGACATCCTGTCCCCTTATAACCCCTTGGTAAGGATTCCATTCGTCCCCGTGCACAGCACGGAGTGTTCTGGCATAATTTCATAAATTACATGTTTCACTTTATCAATTAGAAAAAATTTAAAGGTTTTTTTAATAAAATATTTTTTCAAATTGACAAGCAATATATTTTAATGATATAACTCAAAATAATAAAAGGGGTCTTTCCTCACTTTTCTAAAAAACATTTAACAAAAATGGGCGTGGTATGATTGAAGAAGGTCAGGAAATGCTGAAGGAAAGGCTGAGATAATGGAGTCAGAGGTACATAAGGGATCAATCCTTATTGGAAAAACGCTTCATGAAGTTGAGTTGCCCAAAAAATCGCTGATAGGGGCGATTATACGGGATGGTGATGTTGTTGTCCCATCGGGAAGTGACAGGATTTTACAGGGAGATAAATTGATTATTTTTACCCTCAAAGATTTCATCAAGCAGGTAGAAAAACTTCTTCAATGAACATTTTCCTCGTTTTGAATCTTGTTGGCATTATCCTGATATTTTCCTCGTTATTCATGATTCTTCCCATCCTGGCTTCAGTCATTTACAAAGGCGTGGATCTCAAAGCACTGTGCGTATCTTTTTTGATAACGTTTTTTTCAGGCATCCTGCTGTATTTTTTTACCAAGAGCCAGAAAAAAATAGAGCTGAAGCACAGGGATGGTTTTGCGGTGGTAACTTTGAGCTGGCTT
>CAYFYW010000221.1:0-4087 GCA_964347425.1 uncultured Nitrospirales bacterium | reverse complement strand
TAATAGTTGAAAATAAGGGAATCACGGCAAGCATACATTACAGAATGGTAAACGATAGCGCCCTTGGTAGATTTTTTGATATCTTTTGGTCAGTTGCAGATAGCTATAAAGGGTCATTGAGAATTACGTCGGGCAAAAAGGTTTTTGAAATAAGACCCCATGGAATATGGAACAAAGGTGACGCTGTCAGGTGGATATGGAAGAAATTCGGGAAAAAGAGAGTTCCAATATATATTGGAGATGACACCACTGATGAGGATGCTTTTCAGGCAATTAAAGGGAAAGGTGTCGGAATTTGTGTCTGCAAGAGTTCGAAAGCAGACTATTTTCTCAGTAACCAGGAGGAAGTTAAGAAGTTCTTACAATGGATAGTGGACGTTCGGGCGTGAATGCTATAACCGCGGGTGAGGACATTCAGGAAAAATTAGCCGGGATAAAAGAAGCGGATATAATAATTGGAATTCCAAGTTTCAATAATGCAAAAACCATTGGTCACGTCGTTAAAGCAGTTCAGGCAGGACTTGCAAAATATTTCTCAGATAAGAAAGCTGTTTTAATTAATTCAGACGGGGGTTCGACCGACGGGACCATGGATGTGGTTCAAGGAACAGCGATAGAGGATTTTGCCTCTATCTTTGTTTCTCACAATAAACCTTTTTTAAAGATAACGACCCCATATCACGGAATTCCAGGAAAAGGTAGTGCATTCAGAACAATTTTTGAAAGTGCAAAGGCCCTTAACGCTAATGCCTGTGCTGTTGTGGATTCAGACCTGAGAAGCATAACACCCGAATGGATTGATCTGTTACTAAGGCCTGTAGTGGAATTGGATTATGACTATGTGGCACCTTACTATTTACGACATAAATATGACGGAACTATAACAAACAGTATCATTTACCCTCTTTCGAGGGCACTCTATGGCAAAAGGATCAGGCAACCAATAGGTGGGGATTTTGCATTTTCGGGTAAACTTGCCTCTTTTTATCTGACAAAGGATGTATGGAATACAGATGTTGCCAAATATGGAATAGATATTTGGATGACAACAACAGCGATTGCAAACAATTTCAGGGTCTGTCAGTCTTTTTTAGGCGCAAAAATTCATGACCCGAAAGACCCGGGTACTGATTTGAGTGCCATGCTTTATCAAGTTGTTGGTGCAACCTTTGATTTGATGGATACATATTATACTGTCTGGAAAGATATTGAAAAGTCAGAGCCCGTACCTACCTTTGGTTTCAGGTATGCAGTTGGGCTTGAGCCGATTGAGGTGCATATCGAAAAGATGATCGACAGATTCAGACTTGGAGCAAAGGAACTTTCAACCATGTGGAATACATTTATGCCCGAAGACCTGCACGATAATGTGTGTACTGAATTAAGCAGAGTTTCAAAAGAATCTTTCCATATATCAGATGATGTATGGTCGGAAATTATTTATTCTTTTGCCCTTGCCTATCATGATAAAAAGATTAACAGGGAGCATCTTTTGAAATCGTTAACACCACTTTATATTGGGCGCGTAGCATCTTTTGTAATTGAAACCCGAAATGCCAGTGCATCGGAGGTTGAAGAAAAGATAGAGAATTTGTGTCTCAGTTTCGAGAATAAAAAGAAGACATTGACGAGTAACTGGAATAAATGAAAGCATCCTTCAAAAATGAGGATGTTTGATTTAGCAGATTAAAAGATCCGGGTTACACCGATAAATAAAAAATAATCTGTGTAATCATAAATGTAATGAACGAAGGGGGGCAATAATGAATGGTTCGGTGCAGAAAGAGATATTCCAGCCTCTTAAAGAATTCTATGAGAACGTAATTAATTTTCTACCAAATCTCCTGACTTCACTGCTTATCCTTTTCCTGGGGATTCTGATAGCTGTCGTCTTTAAAAAGGCATTTACGAAACTATTCAGGGCCGTGAACCTTGATAAGCTATCCGAAAAGTTTGGCATTGTGGATATATTCCAAAAATGGGGAATAAAGGAATCCATCTCGTCCCTTTTTTTGAGGTTAATTGGCTGGCTTATAATATTTATTTTTTTAATAGTCTCTTTGAGGACTCTCAATGTTCCTACGATAGAACGATTTCTTGAGGAGCTATTTCTCTACCTTCCAAACGTATTTATAGCCATCCTCATACTATTTATGGGATATCTTTTAAGTAATTTTCTGGGCGAGGCAGCCCTTATAGCCTCTGTCAATGCCGGGCTTAAGATTTCCGGACTAATTGGGAAATTTGTAAAATTTACGGTGTTTTTCCTTGCAATAACAATGGCACTCGAGCAGCTTGGAATAGGAAAGGAAACTGTATTAATTGCATTTGCAATAGTATTTGGTGGTATTGTTCTCGCTTTTGCCATTGCTTTTGGTGTTGGCGGTAGGGATGCGGCAAAAGAATATATAGATAAGAGGCTCAAGGGTGAGAAGGACACAGACGATATTAAACATCTTTAAAATAATTGGTTCATTCGTAAAAAAGTTGAAAACACCTGATCAGTCTGTCACTCTGACTCTTGTCCCTGCTACGTCAGGGATCGGTTCGGAATCGTCTTTATCCGTCATTCCTGCTCCCGTTCTCCGTAGCACTCCGAAGGATGAAACTGCGAAGGATGAATGTCTGGAATCGTTCTTAAAGAGAGATTGCGGACCTGCCTATCGGCAAGGCAGGCAAGCCCTGAACCGTATGGTACGGGGCAAGCCGCAATGACAAACCCGACAAGCCTGTCTGCCGACAGGCAGGCGGGACTGACGTGGTTTTTTCTCGCTGAGGGAAAAAGGGTATTCAATTATTTCGCTAAGCTTATAAAAGGAAAAGAAAATTAAAGAGAAAACTAAAGAGCTGATTCTCTATTTTCGAACCTCTGAAACTGCCTTTCTATTATTCTTTTCTGTTGCAGTAGGATTGGGTGCTGGTTTCGGGGCCATAATCTTCCGCTGGCTCATAAGTAATTTCAAGACTCTTTTCTTTGAACAGGGGGGTAATCTTCTCCAATTTGCTGGACCATACTATGTAATTCTCATCCCTGCCCTGGGAGGCTTAATCATTGGGCCCATCATATATTTGTTTGCCAGGGAGACAAAGGGGCACGGGGTACCAGAGGTTATGCTGGCTGTACACACCATGGGAGGAAGAATAAGGCCGCGGGTAGCGGCTATTAAGGCATTGGCCTCCTCAATCTGCATTGGTTCTGGAGGTTCAGTAGGTAGAGAAGGCCCTATTGTTCAAATTGGTTCTACTTTAGGCTCAAGTTTAGGACAATTATTTAAACTCTCCAAGGAGAAGGTAAAGATTTTAGTCGCCTGTGGAGCTGCAGGTGGAGTTGCTGCTACCTTCAATGCCCCTATATCAGGGATATTCTTTGCTATGGAGGTAATCTTAAAGGAGTATGGACTCAGGCACTTTTCTTCTGTAGTCCTTTCTTCTGTAACTGCCACTGTAATATCCAGACATTTTTTGGGAGACAATCCTGCCTTCATAACCCCAGCCTATCAGATGTTAAGTATCTGGGAGATTCCACTCTACTTTATCTTTGGGTTTGTGGCAGCCGGGGGAGCTTTGCTTTTTATAAAAATCCTGTACAAATGTGAAGATATGTTTGACTCCTGGAATGTCCCTGAGTATACAAAACCTGCTTTTGGAGGATTGGTCATCGGTTTAATTGGACTTTATTTTCCACAGGTCTTTGGGATAGGTTATGAGTCTATTGAGTCAGCCCTGCGGGTGGAGATTGCGGCAAAGATAATAATCGTTCTGGTCATGGCTAAGATTGTGGCTACTACTGTAACCCTGGGTTCAGGTGGTTCCGGTGGGGTCTTTGCTCCTTCCCTGTTTATTGGAGCAATGTTAGGGGGGGCGTATGGTCAATTCACTAAGGTTTTGATTCCCGGTATTGCCATTCCTCCAGGGGCCTGTGCTTTAGTAGGTATGGCCGCAGTCTTTGCTGGAGCAGCTCATGCCCCCATTTCTGCCATCCTCATTCTGTTTGAAATGACCGGGGATTATAAAATTATCCTGCCTTTAATGATTACCTGCATCATCTCAACCGTGGTAGTGAGACGATTGTCTACAGAGTCAATCT
>CAYFYW010000220.1:0-4445 GCA_964347425.1 uncultured Nitrospirales bacterium | reverse complement strand
TTGTCTTCAGGATCCCGGACGCAGATATCCGGGGTTCGGTAAATGGCATGTCCCTGCCGATAAACTCTTTTCGAAAAATTCAGGGTGCACTCAAACTCAAAGGAAGTTCAATCAACGTTCATTCGATTAGTCTCGAAGGGGACAGAGGTTATGCAAGACTAAAAGGGGATATAACCAGCGGGTATATGAACCTGGTTTTAGAGCTTATGCCGTCTGCCGGTGAACTTGATTCAGTAGAATCAATGCTCGTTAGCAGATATGAGATTTCACCAGGTTATTATGTTATTCCGATTGAAGGCCCTCTTTTGTGAATCACACGCTGCCAACACCTAAATTGAGCGATTCTCATACCACTGTGTTTTCTTTATTTGGATCTTTGTACCCTGGAATCCTGTCTTAGAAACAACTTTAAGTTTATCACGTAACTTATTGTCTTAAATCGTTTTATATAATAAACAACAAGGGCACTTTAATTCTCTAGTGCCCTTGAAAATCTTTTCGTATGACAAACATCAAGGATCAGATTGGCTTTAACACCCTACGTTTCCTTTTCCAGAGTCTCAACCATAAATGTCTCCCCTGTTAATTTTTCCACAGCTTTCACCAGTTTCACCATATCAACGCGAACAACCCGGCCTGTCTTTACATTCCTGGAATAAGATATCCACTCGCCTACGTATAATCTCCCTCCTCCGGAATATATCCGAGCCTCCTTGTTAGAGCCGAAGAAAGTATCAGGAAAGAAAAATTGCCCCTTTATAGGGCTGAATATGTATGGGATGTAACCATAGAAAATTTACAATGAATCAAAGAACTAATACGTTATTGAATTTATTAGTTGAAACAAAACTTTTAGTGGCTAAAATATCGTTTTATCCATATTATTTATTTGATTTCTTGTGGCCTGCTATAAAGATTACGGTGCACTATTATGGGGTCAACAAGATACCGAAAACAGGAAACACCACAGACCTCGCAATGAAACGTTATTTAATGCATTTGTATCAGTTACTCCAGAATAAAATCTTCAATTTCAACCGTACCGTTGCTGATTGTCATTATACCGTTCAGTGTGGTCTCTCCTGTAATTGCCGAATAATCGCAATCATACCCGCCATCTAAAGTTACTGATTTGTTCAAGTCAATGTTCAGGTCTTCAGTAAAGATAACATCATGACTCTGGATGGTATCACCCTCACCTGCAGCATTATAAGCGGCCTGAAGCGTGGAGTAATACACGGGAGGAACATCCGTAATCCTTACTGGCAGATTACATGCAGTTATATAATCAGTTTTTGTTAACGAGTTAGCGCTGCCATCAGAATCTGTGACAGTCAGTTTTACTGTATACATTCCTGCAATGTTATAAACATGTGATGGACTCTGGGCTGTTGAATCAATAGTCCCGTCATTGTCAAAGTCCCACTCATATGTTAGAGGCGTGTCATAGCCTGTCGAACTGTTGGTGAGGTCTACTGTAAGCGGCGCTGTGCCATTTGTCGGGGAGACTGTGAAGTCTACTGTCGGTGAAGTATCATTGATAGTTATTGCATCAATTGCGGTATCAGTTGAACCATCGCTGTCTGTTACTGTAAGCGTAATAATATATACTCCGTTCTGGATATAGATATGAGAGTCCGAAGACCCGGAACCCTCAGGGCTTCCATCACCAAAATCCCAACTTTGAGATGCTACTCCATCATAAGCTGTGGATGTATCTGTGACGTTTATCGTCAGAGGCTCGGTTCCTGCTAGGGGTGATGCTTCAAATGAGGCTGAAGGCAATGTGTCTGAGATGTCAGCTGTTGTTGTTGCCTCATCTGTTGCACTGAGGTTGTCTGTTACTCTCAATCTTATTGTGTATGTGCCCTGCTGGGTATAAATGTGGCTCCGGGTTGGTAACGATGAACTATAGTCATATACCCCGTCGTTATCTATGTCCCATTCATAAAGCACTATGCCTCCACTCGAGCCTGAACCGTCAAGTATTATTGCCTGACCTTCAGTGTCTGCATGGGGACCGTCAGGGTCAGCAGAGAGAATCCCGTTTGTAAGAGTAGCCGTCATTACAGAGCCTGAAGCGCTTATATCAGTAACACTAACATTGCTCAGGTTTCCGCTATAGAGGTTACTATCAGGCACAGATGCAGCATCAAAAGTCGCGGCATTACCCGGGTACCAAAGATCTGTTGCATTACCTCTGTTTATATCCTTTTCAAGATCCCATAAACTATCAGCCTGTTCCAGAGAAACTTTAAAGTGAACTGATGTGCAGTCAACTGGAGGAAAGCATTCCTGTGTATTGTTTGCCCTACTTTCGTCGATATGCCATATGGCAAGTCCGCCAAAACCGGCGCCCAACCAGCGTTCCAGACCCCTGTCATAACCTGAAGGTTGTCTGTTCTCAACCATAAAATACTCATTCGGAAAACTTATTGGAAGTCTGTAAACAGTATTTGAATCTGTTGCAGAAGTTGAGCCGGCTGCTGTAATGGAAGTACTCCCGGAACCAACTGAACCGATAGCCCATCCGCGATTATACTTGGTCCAGGCACACGGCAAGACGGGTGTTTCTCCGGAATAAGTATCCGATGCAGCCCGTCCCCAACTCCCGGAACTCATAATGCCAAATGCCCCTATACCTTGAGATGAACCATCAGTATCGTAAAGATCCGAAAGCCCAAAGATAAGATGTCCCAATTCATGGACCATTATCCCCATAGT
The DNA here is from genome assembly GCA_964347425.1 of uncultured Nitrospirales bacterium. Classification (GTDB taxonomy): domain Bacteria; phylum Nitrospirota; class Thermodesulfovibrionia; order UBA6902; family BMS3Bbin08; genus CAYFYW01. Next base: position 1,721 of record CAYFYW010000220.1, on the reverse strand, counting down.
TGCCTGATGTGCGTTAGATACTGTGCTCCTGTGTATTTCACCAAACTGGGCATAACCTCCTGTGCCACTATGGTAGTGACCAACGATTACACCGTCCACAGCAGGCGCTCCTACAAATGATCCAATAGACCATTTATGTCCCCAGACAGTAGGTGTGTAGACACCGCCGTCATAAGATGTCTCATAACCGGCAGCTATGACAACAACTGCAAGTTCATCTGCATCAACATAACCATCACTATTTGTATCAAATGCTGAAAAATCCACATAAGAATCAGCTGCGACTATAGCATCTTTTGTTAATTGCTGATTCCTGGTATCAGTGCTGCCACCGGTATCAGGGTGTAGGTATCCAACATTAACCCAGCCTACTACACCATTATTAGCGGTCCCGAAAGTTTCATTGGCAGGAGTTAGTGAGACATTGCTATAAGACGCCTTATTAAAGTAATTGTTAAGGTTATCAGAAATAAATGAAGCAAAACTTGATTCCGAGTACGTACCTGATATATCGGTAAACTCAGCCAAAATAAAAAGGATTTTTCCATTGAATGTACCATATGGAGGAGATGCTCCAGGAGTTTCAGAAGGGCCTGACGCAACAGAAACAGAGGATCCTGTGCCCGCAGCGCTACGCCCGCTTTTTTCAGGAGAAAGCCTCATAAATTTTTTCTCCGGACGAATATGTTTTTTTAAACCTGCTGCTGGTATTCTATGCGCACGAGTGCTGCCTAAAACAGGAACATCTTTATCATAATTCAAGATGTAATACCAAAAGTTGTCATTGCCTTTTTTAACTGAATATCCATCCCTTGTTTCAACTCTATTATTCCACTCATCTCCTACAGCCCTGGCTTTAAAAAGGTGTCCATCCGGTTGCACAATTTCAAATATGTCAGGTGCCGCAGGCATTGCAAGAGAAATTTTAGATAGTCCAAAAATTATAATTAGCGGAAAAAGAAACAGGATTACTAAAAAGTGAAAAATAATTTTGATTGGGAGAAAAAATATAAATTTTCTCAGGTTGTTTTTCATGTTCAGGCCTGGTATACACTGATTATCATATGTATTCGTTTAACTTCATCCCTTAACTCTATTTTATTATTTAATATGTCATTAATTGAGTGACTATAATCACTATATCAGTTGTTTTAGTTATCAGTGTTTGGTCATAACGTGTTGAATTTTTTACTTTTTTTAAACGACCCATATATTTCCCTGTTAACCAGCACAATACACTTAAAATAATGCAGACCACCCCCCTACTCTTATCTGCATCTATTCTGGTAAAATCCTACAATAAAGTTTAAGCTGTTCAAGCGGCTTAAACCGTTCAATTAGACATCAGGGAATGGAGATAAGTGTCAATAATTTCTTGGTCATGCAGAATAGAATGTTTATGCAAAAAGCCTTAGAACTGGCAGCGAAGGCAAAAGGCAGGACAAGCCCTAACCCAGTGGTTGGAGCAGTTATCGTCAAAGAGAGTATGATAATTGCAGAGGGCTATCACAGAAAAGCAGGCACAGCGCACGCAGAAATCATCGCATTAAAAAAAGCGGGCACAAAGGCTAAAGGTGCCACGATCTTTATTAATCTTGAGCCCTGCTGTCACACAGAAAAAAAGACTCCACCGTGTATAAATGCAATTATTAGATCAGGTATAAAAAAAGTGGTCATCGCCATGATTGACCCAAATCCAGAAGTCTCTGGCAGAGGAATAA
>CAYFYW010000219.1:0-1821 GCA_964347425.1 uncultured Nitrospirales bacterium | reverse complement strand
GATGTTGATGAACGAATAAAATTTGTGTTTTTTGAGGTTTCGGAAAGTGATTTTCGTGTAGTTTTTAATCATTTGAACACTCCAATACAAAGAATTTGATAATAAAGCGGGTAAGGATCGAAGAAATTGAGCCCAGAACCAGAGTTGTGCTGCTCTTTTACTTTTGGCGATGTATCGCTCTTCAAATACTTCGAGCATGGCCTCGTGCAAGTATTTCCGCTCTTCCAGAGGAATAAACTTCCGGAAGAGCCACCAGGCCAGTCGGGGGGGAGTCGGTTTATTTTTCATTTGCGGCCATTTTCTGCGAAATCGAAAAAGAAAATCCTTCCCACATCGCATCATGAAGTCTTTTAGCTTCAGCGAGTACACGGAGGCCCTCTTCTGTCAGCCTGTAGTATTGAATCGCTTTGCCCCCTTGGGTTTGTCTGGGTTCACCGGTGTAGGTTTCCACGAATCCCTTCTTTCTCAACTTTTCCAGGGTGATGTAGAGGGAACCGAATGCCCAATCTTTACCTGCGTGTTCAAAGAGGAAATTACGTATGTTGACCAGGTAGGCCGGTTCTTTTAGACGGAATATGGTGAGCATGAATAATTCTTCGTGTTTGGTGAGTATTACCATATCGGCACCTTTTAATGAGTGGTTTTGGGGATTAATGAAATTTTAATTGATTTCAGCATGTTTCTTTAACAATTTTAAAGTTATAGATATATACGAAATTATTCTTAAAAGGGTTGCTTCGAAAATAAGATTTTTTTGTTGAAGGGATTGTCTGAAAGTCTAAGGGATTGCATCTCAACATTCGACATTTAAAAAAAGTAAATAAAGGGGCCAGGCCCGTTTCTATAAATTGGGGACAGTCCCCAATTCTTTGTGTCATTGCTTTAACATATCTCTGATGAGATTGTCATTCTTCATCCCTCGCAAACATTCTGAAAAAGTGTTAGATTAAAAAATAAGCAGGAGGCAATAAATATGATGAAAAAAATTACTTGTATTAGCTTAGTTCTTTTCGCCATTCTGTGCTTGATCGACTGCATACAGCAGAGTGAATTTCCCGTTTTACGCGGGGAGTACCTTGGGCAGAAGCCGCCAGGGCTGGAAGGTGAGCTGTTTGCACCCGGCATTATGTCTACAGGGATGCGTGAACTGAATGCTGTCTTTTTTCCGGGAGGAAAAGAGGTCGTCTATTCGGTAAATGTGGGGCCAATGAAGTGGGCGCTTATTATGATAAGAGAAGAAAATGGCCGCTGGACCAGACCAGAGGTCGCTCCTTTTTCTGGTGAACATGGGGGCGTAGACCCGTTTATCTCCTTCGATGGCAAAACGGTTTACTTCTGTTCTAACAGACCTAGGTCGGGTCAAGGCGAACCGGAGGAGGATTACGATATCTGGTACGTCACAAGGACGGACACAGGCTGGTCGGAGCCGGTGAATATGGGACCTCCCATAAACAGCGACACACATGAGTTCTACCCATCACTGACGAGGGAAGGCACGATGTATTTTCAATCTCGACGTGAAGGCGGCTTTGGTTACAGCGACATCTACAGAGCTAAGCTCGTAGATGGCAAGTATGAGAAGGCTGAGCTCTTGCCAGAGCCAATCAACAGTCCGGATTTTGAAGGCGACACGCTCATCGCTCCTGATGAGAGTTACATTATTGTCTCCACGTTCAGGAAAGAGGATAACATTGGCCAGTCCGATCTGTATAGCAGCTTCCGCCTTGAGGATGGCTCCTGGCTTCCGTTAAAGAATATGGGGGAAAGGATTAATTCTGAAGGGGGAGAGAACTGCCAGATTCTTTCGCCCTGTGGAAAATA
>CAYFYW010000218.1:0-6467 GCA_964347425.1 uncultured Nitrospirales bacterium | reverse complement strand
GGACAATCGGTTCCGTGGTAAGATTCATAACATTTCCTACTCAAAATCTTAAGAAATGGCAATCCAAGCATTTTTTCTGCGGCTCTGTTGACGTGTATGATATTAAAATCCTTATCATGAACAGTTATCGCATCATTAATGATATCAAATGTCTCTTTCCATATTTTCTTTGTTTGAATAATTGAATCCTGCATCACTGTATACTCGGTTTAGTCCCTCATTATCTCTTTTTTAATATATTCTTTATTCACAGAAATTATAACCTTCCTGTTCAAATATCACAAGAAACGGCACTTTGTCTATTCGGTAATGTTCTGATTTTGACCTTCGAAAAACCTGCCCAAAAAGCCTGTCAGGAAATTTCATGGTCCTCCATAGGGATCAGCTCTTTTGTATTCTGACATTTGCAAATCAGCAAGCAATTTTTTTCGTATTGCAGGACATCTATACTATATAATTCTGTTCATCTCTGGAATCAGAATTAAGAACTGCTATGATATTAATTTTACGGACAATCTCATATTACGATGTCTGACTGATTCAAAATTTCATAAGGCTGCCCCTCATGTATTCGTTACATATCAAAAATTTTGTATTCACGTGTTTATCTGCGAATAAAACAAAATTATTTATGCTAATTTCGGCTGATTATTATTCCATAGATCTTATTGCAATGCATGGAATTTTTGAAATTAAACGGTGGGTGTGTAAAACCTATTGCACAATCAATCATGAATGTGCAGTTAGCGGAGATTTTTCATTAAAAGTATTCTTGACAGCCGCAGATTATTCTGGCGTTTTGCTAAAGTACTTTTCTCATGATTGGGCGCAGTTCAGCAGACTTCATTTTAGTATATTCAACACTTCGCTTGAACCATTATTGATTCATTGCCGAACTCACGATTTGCCGCATCTCGAAAATAATTACAGTGACAGATTTATCACCAGATTTACATTAAACCATGGATGGAACAACATTGAAATCTCCCTGGAGGATGTTGCAAATGCCCCATCTTGCATTTTTCGCTGCAGGTTTACATAAACCAAAGTCAATCTACATTGATAATGTTCGACTTGAGTAGACAGTGAATCTGAAATGAAAAATTGCAGAACCCTGTTTGAAGCTTAATACAAGTGGGATCGGAATAAAGACAGGTAATACAGCCTATAATTTTGATGACTGATATGACTGATTTATGAGCCGTCTTTTTCAGAGTGACATTTAAAACAGCCTGTACCAGCAGCAGATCCTGTTGTACCTTTCTCCATGGTGTCGTAATCCCACCGTAACACGTCCTTGTGAGGACTGGCATATGCCCTGTGGCAGGACAAGCACATAACCTTATCTTCCCCCGGCGTAACAACACCAGAAGGTCCCGGGTAGCCGATCAATACATTAGCATCTTTCCGTGCAACCGGGACATCAGGATCATATGTTGTATAAAGCAGGGTATTCACCACTATCAGGCAATTTTATGCCTGCCGGATGCCTTAGCCAGGGGCTCCCGTTACCGCCATTGGGTGAACCTCCATTAGGCCAGGAATGATAGGTATTGTGACAGCCCGCACAGAAATCACTTATCCCTTCGGGATTATTCCCGTACGCGCAGGGGGCGCCAGCTTTGGGATAATCCTGGTATTCATTATGCCTCGACGAACTTGGATTTTGCCCCCAATCAGGATCTTCTATGCCTGCTACCGCAGGTTGACAATAATGAGGCGGGATATTCCAAAACTTTGTTCCGGCTTTATTAAGAAATCTGTAGCCACCGCCTGATTCATCCACATATTTGTATCCACCTGAAAGCAAATTCTGCTCATCATCCGCATGATGGGCAGGGTCATGACACCCAACACATCCATTACCTCTAATGGGATTAAACAGAGTGCCAGGCCCCGGACCATACCGGATAGAGGCAAGGGATTTATGGCAGCCTTCAAACCCGCAGGTATTAGGTGTTGTACCAAATAATGTATCACCACCCGGAGCCTCCTCCAGAATAGCGTCCACTGTTCTTACATTATGTCCATATTCATCACCACCGGTTTCTACCCAGTAAAAATTGCCGCCTGCCAGAGAGTCGACAGGCTCGGTCGTATTATAGACAATGGGGATCCTTGTCCCATCACCAAGATTTATAATAGTGGAAGGTCCTGTGGAACTATGACACCCTCAAACCCGGTGAGTCCAGCTTTGTTGGCCATGTCGGTATTTATCCTTCATTTCTTAGAATTGCACGCAGCATAGTTATATTAGTTCATGTGGTCAACAACGTCCCATATGTCCTTTACATATGTCCCTTTAACTATTATTTGGTCAAATTACAAGTTATTTTTGGCATTACTGGCTGGAAATTCCCCGGGAAAGCTCTGACTTTTAAATTGTAGTTTACAAACCTTTTATTAAACAAATAATCCGTATTTGGGCCATAGAGAACTGTAGCAGATTTGTAGCAGAAAAAAGCTCAAAGGACAGAAAACATGGGAAACGACCAATGCGGCTATCATCTCGCCGACTGCGGAATTACCTCTACATCCACGCTGTCATAAAAAAGCTGCCCCATATTTATTGAACCGTTCATGACCGTATCAACTCCGAAATAGACGGTATACGCGCCTGCTGGCAATGCCGTCATATTCAGTACTTCATAAGGCCTCAGGCCAAACAGTGGTCCTTGATAAGTCACAACCTGACCGGGTAACCAGTTTCCGTATTCAAGTACAGGGACAGTAAACGTAACATTGTCGAACTTACCCGAGGAGTGCGCCCCTGGAACCTGGAAAACACCTTCCCTGACGTTGGAGGTACCAACCAGTCCCATATCTACATCAAAAGACCCGACATCTGCAGCGTAAAGCGACATATACTGCTGTCCTGTATCGCGCTGCCTTACTTCTGCGGTCAGTGAGTTTGTAACGCTAGTATACTCCAAAATGACGTTATACCATGTGCCGAGTGTCCACTGCTTAAGAATCTCTTCTACATACCCTGAGTTATTTAAGCCATTCCACATCAGAAGAGTCGTTCTTCCCTTATTTCCATTGGTAAAGATCAGGCGAACAAAGCTCTCGTTTTCTGTATTCAGGTCAGTATCAAACAAACCGAAACCAAGATCAGAACCATATTCGGTATAAAATATGTTAATATCCCATTCCAGTCGAAATGAACTGCCATCATGGCCAGTATCATAGTACGAATAATTACCACCACCATCAATATTAATCTGGTTCGCATAATATGTGCCATCTGAGGGATCCCAATAATAATTTTCGCTGCTATTACTTGTCCAGCCAGGGTCAATAGAAAAATCAGTTTGATAAACCACCTGCCAGTCTGTTGCGGGCAGCTCGTAATAATACCAGCCAAAAGGCGCATCCGCTAATACCCACCAGTCAGCATTTTTACCTGTGTAAGTTCCGGCATCAAGATCCACTGTCACAGATACACTATCACTTTGAGTTATCGTTAAGGGCCCATCCAGGTTGTTGGCCTTGACGTCAGGAACAGGGAAAGTAACAGTCTGTCTAAAATTAGCAACAGTATAGGAAGTGTTGTTGAGGGTCTTTCTGTTGTCTGCAGGCATGTCCTGCCCTTCCGGCACCCCTGTTGGAACGCTATTATATGAGACATCAGGGTTTGACCAATACGGTATGCGTACACAGGTAAAACCGTTATCCTCGCATTCTTTCTTGTAAGCCATGTATGTTCGCCATCTGTCCGGTAGATATACGTATCCGTGGTTATATGGGAAAGGCTCGGTGTCTGGATTAACATACCAGTCATGGTCAGCTGACATATTGTGTCCCATTTCGTGGCCAAAGGAGAAATGGCCTGTTGCACAGCTCCGTCTGACCGTGCTGAAAGCATAGGATTCAAAGTCATGAGATACTGTCGTCATAAGATAGGCTATGCCGCAGAAGTTACCATCCTCAATCCAAAGACTTACCACATCAGCACCATATGTGTCTCTCAACGTGTGGACTTCGTCCATATGACCATCAGAGATGTCCTGAAGCCTCGTCAAATCCAGAATCATGTCACCGGATCCTGTGTAAGTCACCTGGGCTGTATGGACCAGCCCCACTCTCTGATTTATCCCGCTGTTGACATAAGACTGATTGGTTTCATCAATTCCGAGCTGAATTTCTGCAGAGATATCTGCTGACGCACCTGCAGCAGCCGGTGTATAGACAACCATGACATCAATGACAGAGCCGTCGTCAGCCTGACGTGATCGAGGGGCAAAATCTAAACTATCCGGGGTTATGTTTACAGGTAGAGGTGGAGCTTCTTCAGGAAAAGAGCTTTGATCAATCTCGTATACGGCATGAATTCCATTACCAACGGCCCTGATCTGATAGATCCCCCTCGGAAGGATAATATTACCTGCCATACCACCATTTTCCACTGTCAGAATAACCTGGCCATGTTTCACCCCGTCAATACGTCCAAACCATGTGTATCGGTTTGATGATCGTACCTCTAAACGATCCTTTACAGCTGTAAAGGAAACACTGTCAAAGAGATTCAGGACTACAAGTTCTGCTCCTTCTGGAAGATTTTTCCCGTACAGATAATCGAAGTTGACATATATATACCGACTTCGTACGACAGTTCGGTCCGGTTCCTCTCGTCCCTGTTTAATACTATAAAGATCTGTGGAACCGGGAACATTAGCGAACAACTTATTAACAGAACCTTCAGCAGAAGCCAGCATGACATCAAGGAGGCCAGGTATAAACATAATAAATACTGTCACAACACAAATCATACGTCTTATGCTAATCATTGTGAATTCCTCATGTAACTTTCTTACCACCCCGCTCATAAATTACAGTGCCTAAATAACAAATTATCTTACGGTCATCACGGCAATCTTACCGTCAGAATTTGATTTAAAGTAGGGTGAAAGAAAACAACACACTTGCTGTAAATAACTTTATCACAAAATCACCCGATTGTCAATTTCGGTGGATGCTGCATATTTTAGATTTGCCATTTAATTACTTGATTTAATATACTATTTTGCATTATGAAAGTCTTAATGAAAAATGCAGGTTTTTCGATCATTGAGCTTATAGTAGTCGCCGTCATAATCAATATATTAGCTGGTATCGCAATCGTCAGTTACATAGGTGTACAGGAGAAGGCGCGGGTGGCAAGAGTTCAAAGAACTGCCAGCAGTTCAGTCAGCGAGCTGCAGCTCTGGCTTCAATCTTCAGTCTCCTCTAAAAAAAATGTCAGAGAGCTTGACACTAATTTTGACGGGGTAATAAATGGACTTGATTTAAACAACTCAGCCTTGCTTAACAACGTAGCCAATGTATACACAAACGGCAGAAACACTGTATTGAATGAAACATCGCCGTGGTTCAATCGTTCTTTATGGAATTCAGATGATCCCGCAGCCAACGGCACGATTAACTTAAAACAGCCGATAAGCAATCAACTAAAATTAGTTGCAACAGAAAAAAACGGTCGTGTTATTTATGAAAAAGTCATTTTCGTCAACTGACATAAACATTTGCTTCCTTTTTGTCGAAGCAAGCAAAAACCGAGAGGACTAAAAAATGAGCGATGCTGAACAAAAAGCGGATCATACTACAACAGAAAAATATATTGCACAGATGGCAATAATCTCCGGCATGGAAACACGTTTGAGATGGTCAGAACTCGCTTATTTATCACTAAACGTTGTAGTCTTTTTGTTTACCATTAATCTTTTTTCGTCTCTGACTCATACAGGCAACTATGTTTTGACATATATAGATCTGGCCTTGATTTTCTTTTGTATTTTCATCGGGTTGTCTATCAACACATACTGGGTTGCTTTTGCAATGAGGCTGCAGCTCAAGCTGAAACTGCGCTATTTTCAGATGAGGTTCCTGGAGCGAAAGATGAACAGTACAGGCGAACATATGTATTCGGACGAGTCCATTTTTTTCGACCCTGATATCCGACACCTTAAAAGTCCTGACAATAAAGAAACCCTTTATTACCCGACATCAGGCCTGTCAAGGATGGATGGATTTGTCGGGGCAACAAAACCAAGACATTTTTCGTGGATAATACCCTGCCTCTTCAGTATTCTCTACTGGATATTATTCATCCTGGTTCTTACCTCTATTTAATTTATTAACCCAAAAACTACACATAACCACAGGACGTAAAGAGATTCTACGTCCCACAGAGTTCTACGTAAGATATTAAACATATTAACAAATAATATTTAAACCCAAAATCTGCAATTGGCAACCGAGGACCCCGTAAAATAGTAAACACATAACGGGGAACTCTGTGGCACTCTTTACTCCGGGCTAATCTTCCAGAGTAGACGTATCGCCCTCTGGAAGGCCCAGTTCCTTTGCCTTCAACAGCCTCCGCATAATTTTTCCGCTTCTTGTTTTGGGCAGAGAGGGAAGAAATTCTATTTCCTTTGGACAGGCGAGGGCAGCGAGCTTTCTTC
>CAYFYW010000217.1:0-6290 GCA_964347425.1 uncultured Nitrospirales bacterium | reverse complement strand
TAGAGACCCGTGTGGCTGCAAGCATGCTGGATGCCCTTGTTATCAGGCAGCCGGGACACCCCGATTTTATTGCGTGGAGGGACCGCGCCCTGAAGCTTACTGAAAAGAATCCGGACATTAACCTGAGGATTCAGGCTTTATATGAAGCGGGCTTTCATCATTCATACTCAGGCGAACTGGCTCAGTCCTCCATCCTTCTTAAAGAGAAGCAGTGGATGATCGAGTCAGGAGATATTTCCCCTTTTTCAGTATTGTCGGTCAGATTGGCAGAATCCTGCATATATTATTATCTTGGACGCCATGAAGATTGTATCGAAGCGGTGAACAACGGGCTGGAGTTATCCCTCGAATCAGGGGTTCATATCCTGGATCTTTTACTGACGGGACATGCTGTATTGTCCTTTCTCGTGACTGGCAGGTTACATCGTGCAAGAGAATATCTTGACAAGATGGAGGAGATATATAAACATTCCAAGTTTGATGTCGCTTTTTACCATATGATTTCATATCATTATTATGCAGAAACGGGAGATAAGGCTCTGGCCTTGGCGCATGCAGAGCAAACATTTGAGTTGGGTAAAGCAGCAGGGTCAATAGTCCACAACGTATTGACCGAACTTGCTGTTGCAAATGCCCTGATTGATCTCGGAGAGTATAAAAAAGCTGGGGCACATATGCGGTCGATACAAAGGATACTTGATGAAAACAAATTTGGAGCCGTGGAAGTCCCATATATGTTCACAGAAGCTTATATGTGCTATTTAAATGACAACGGGAAAAAGGGATGTAAGGCTCTGCGCACGGCTATAGAGATGTCGCGTAATCAGGGATTGATCAGTAATTACGTAACAAGACCTTCCGTCATGTCTTTCCTTTGTGCCAGGGCGCTGGAATCGAATATTGAGGTGGAGCACGTTCATAAGATAATCCGTGCATGCAATCTGTCCCCTCCCGAACCGTCCATACATATGGAGAACTGGCCGTGGAGGGTCAAGGTTTATACTATGGGAAGGTTCGGAATAGTAAGAGACGGCATCCCGGTCAAGTCGTCCGGCAAGATCCAGAAGATGCCCATACTGATGCTCAAGGTGCTGGTTGCTCTTGGAGGCAGAAATGTAAGCGAAGACGAGATCATGGACATACTCTGGCCTGATGCTGACGGTGATCTGGCATACCGGTCCTTTAACACGACACTCCACCGTCTCCGCAAACTCCTTGGATGCGATGAGGCCGTGCAGATGAGAGAGGGCGGGCTGACAATTGATCCCCGCACGTGCTGGGTTGACATATGGGCATTTGAACGTATTGCAGGAGAAGTAGAAGAGTTGTCAACCGTTGCACTTGCCGAAAAGGCAGTCGGCATGTACGGCGGGGCCTTTCTGCCCGGAGAAAAAGGTGCCCACTGGTCATTGTCAACACGTGAAAGACTCAGGAACAAGTATCTGCTGCTGGTGGAGAAGATCGGGGATTATTATGAAGAAAGGGGTCATTGGAAACAGGCTGCCCAACATTTTTGCAAGGGGCTGGAAGTCGATGACCTGGCTGAGATTTTTTATCAGCGCCTGATAATATGCTACGGCCATCTCGGACAAAAGGCCGAGGCTGTCAGGGTGTTCAACCGCTGCAGGGACAGGCTTTCCACCGCCCTCGGAATTGCACCGTCCCTTAAGACAGAAAAGATATACAACGGAATGATGGAGTAATGGAATACTGGGTGCATTCCCAACATTCCATTCTTCCATCCTTCCAATCTTCAGGTCTTTCCCTCAATCTGTAACTCATTTGTAAGTTCCCATGAATTAAAATGCGGGCATTGGATTATATCCCAGGATGCCCATGGAGATGATGACCAGCTATATTGTCCGAGTATACCGTTCTGAAAAAGGCAATCCACGCAAATTCGTAGGAACTGTTGAGACGGCCGGGATTGAAGAGAAAAAGGCATTCAGCACTATCGACGAACTCTGGAAAATACTGATCTCCGGTAAAAAACAGGCACGGCAAAAGCAGTCGAGTCGATGGAAGGATGGAAAACTGGAATAATGGAACTAACTACTATTCCAATATTCCAACATTCATTGGGGAAGGACGTGAATAAAACGACACCTTGCCCCCCTTTTGTAAAGGGGGGTGGGGGGATTATTCCAAAAGCCAAACCGTTCGAGAGAAGGGGCAGTAAGGGCCGGATCCGCATGAACGCGAGAGGGCGGAGTAACGGAAGGATGAACTTTTGGTATGTTCGGACTTTTTGTATTTACGTAGCGAAGGTTCCCGTACGAAAGGGGGTGAGGGATTGGGAAAGCAAGATGGAGTATTAACCAATTTTTCTAATTCCAATCTTTATTAAAGGAGGACAAAAAGATGGAACGGAGGAAAAGACAGAAGATTTTGTTCATGATCGTTCTGGTCGTGATCTCAACACTGGTGCTGAGCTCTATAGTCTCCGGAGGATTCAGCATCAGATTGGAGAAGGATGTTGCAATGAGTGAAATAGAAGCCTCAGGAGTGCCAACTAAAATTACCTTTAACATTTATGAGACAAAAGGGCCAAACTATATACTGGTAGCGACACAGGACTTCTTCTCCGGTCAGTTCGCTGCTGACTATGAGTTCTGGAAATTCCCGCCGGGTGAGGACACGGTAAGGATTATAGTTGACTTTACGAACACAGATGCCATCACCAAAGACATGGAACTGTGGGTTGAGATGGAATTTGACGGAGTGGTAAAAGGAGCGAGGGAACTGCTCAAACAGGAAGCATGGGCGATGTTTGCAGAAGAATCAGTGTCTGCGGATACAGTAGTAACCGGTGGTGTCACTAACGAAATGCTTGCTGACAATGCAGTCACAAATGAAAAAATATTGAATGATGCCGTGACAACGGAAAAGATACTTGACGGTACGATTACTGAAGATGACCTAGGATTCACACCGGGTGATGACGGAGACTGGACAATTTCTGGTAACGACATGTATTCAGCAGTGTCGGGTAATGTCGGGATAGGGGATACGAACCCTTCGGCAAAGCTTTCAATTCGACTGCTTACTTATGACACAGAGCCCAACCTGCGCTTAAGTAAACTAACAACAAGTAAACCAATCGATGTGTGGGTTAGTACTGAGATAGAGGGTAACAGATTAAATTCCTTCGGGACACTTGATCCCACACCGCTGCTTCTCAATCCCGACTCCACTGGGAACGTGAACATTGCCGGTGGCGGGGGTAATGTCGGCATAGGGACAATAAGTTCAGGATACAAGCTGGATGTTAAATCGTCTGGTTATACCGACGGAATGGTAGTGAGAAGCAGTGATGATGACCGGTTGTTCAGAGTAAGAGAGAACTCGGACGGATCAGGCGGAATTTTTGTTTATGATGAAAACGATACCCCCATGTCTGCGATAACTGCCTCTACAAGCTATATTAATTCAGTTAATTTAGGTATCGGGACGACGAATCCGCAGGTTAAACTGTCTCTTGGAACAGATTTAAATCCAAAGAAATTAGCTTTGTGGGATGGCGTTGATGATTTTTATGGATTCGGTGTTGAGCTTGGTCGAATAACGATTCATACAATGGACACTGAAAAAATGACCATTTTAGGCAATGGTAACGTCGGGATCGGGACGACTACCCCAGATGCAGGCCTCCATGTAAAGGGAGCGGATTGGCCCAGTTCCTTCTTGTATTTAGAGGCGAATACCGACAAGGACGCGGGAATTCATTTTCGCGAGGGTGATACTTGGAAATATAGCATCTATAACGATGCGTCTGATGATACTCTGCGGATAGAAGGGGGCCGCGTTACATTTAACCAAAGCATTTACGTCGGAAGCATTCTCGTCCATGACTGGGCGACTGTAGGCGCTTTGACGATCACTGGTGGAGCGGACCTGTCGGAACAATTTGACATCAAAAGAGCTAAGAAAGACCTGTTACCAACTCCGGGCATGGTTGTCAGTATCGACCCTGAAAGTCCGGGAGAACTAATGATCAGTAATAAGGCTTATGACCGCAGGGTTGCCGGCATAATAAGCGGCGCGGGTGGTGTGAAACCTGGCATGTTGATGGGGCAAAAGGACTCTGAAGCTGACGGCGGTACTCCTGTGGCACTCACTGGACGTGTCTACGCATGGGCAGATGCCTCAGCCAGTGCAATCGAACCGGGTGATCTTTTGACTACCTCAGACGTTGTAGGCCACGCCATGAAAGTTACTGATTACGAGAAAGCCCAGGGCGCCATAATCGGAAAGGCAATGTCATCGCTGGATAAGGGAAAGGGGCTTGTGCTGGTGCTGGTGACATTACAATAAAAAAAGAGAGGTGCGGATGATGAAAACGAAACGCTTCAATAGATTGTTTATTTTCTGCCTTTCCCTGGTTGTGATTCTGGTCACCGGGGTCAAGGATGGATTGAGCGCACCCGTAGATGCGGGCGAGGCCATTTCCGTAGCCGATCTCTGGTTTGCAATGGAGCTCAATTCGGGCTATATAAAAATTGATAGCAAAGAAAGGGCTGGCAGATTTGACAGGATGAAGAAGCGCCAGGTTTTTTACATGGTCTCCAAAGATGATCTGCTGGACAGTCAACCGTCTGAAGGCGATGTACTGGCGTATGTGGTCAAATATGAGCCTACAGGCTATGTAGTTGTATCAGGGGATGACAGGATTGAACCGATTGTTGTATTTGACTTTGTATCAACATTTCGCTGGGATCAGCCGGAGGTGAACTTTCTCAGGTATTTTCTGGGCACAGAAATGCCATCACGCAAGGGATGTGTGGAAGAAAAGGCTACCAGGGGTGATTCGGTAGACATCCACCCCAACTGGTTAATACTCCGTGCAAAGCTAAAGGAGAGGAAGAGCCTGCAGGAAGTGACCTTTGAAGTCCCTAATGAAACCGTCAGACAAACTGACTTTGTGTTATGGGAGACCCCAACCTGGGATCAGGGTACGAATTATAACGAGACGGTTATTGCAAATAATGGCAATACACCAGGTATCCCTACCGGTTGTGTTGCAACGGCCATGGCGATAAAGATGAGGTTTCACGCGTCGCCTACATCAGGTAGGGACCAACACGACTACTGCGATGATGAGGGTAGTGTTCAATTCTGCCATGATGTCGATTACAGTGCCCAATCCTACAATTTTGCCAATATGCCGATGACAAGCCTGTCAGCTCCAAATGCCGATGTGGGAGATTTAATGTACCACGCCGGCGTATCTGTTGATATGAATTATGAGGCTGTTGGTGGCTCTGGTGCTGATACGTCTGATGTAGATGATGCGATGAACGATCATTTTTGGTATGCATGTAGTGTGGACACTGATGACGATTACGATGCTGCTAAGCTCAGTGTGCTGGGAGGGCTTCCTGTTATTTTGGGCGGCCACGGTCATGCGGTTGTTGCTGATGGTTGGCGAAGTAGCGGCCACTTTCATATAAACGTGGGCTACAACGGAAATTGTAATGGCTGGTATTCTCTTTCAAACGTTCCAAATAACCCTGGATGCAGTACAGAGGCAATTACGATATCAATTCCTTTCAGTTCACCGTGGAATTATAGGTATGTGGACAGTAACGATGGATGCTTTTTCTTCTGCGGCTGTATCCAAGAGCCTATTGACAACTTTGCCGATGGATATGATGCAACTCCTCAAAATGGCCACCTTTGGTTAAAAGGGGGAGAAGGACAGGGTTACTCTGTAAACTTCTCACTTATGAAGCCAATGACTATCAGAGCTTATAATGGACCTGTATCTATTGTGGCCGGTGCTCTTTGAAATTTGGCTGATAACAGGCAGCGCTCAGAACTATGACTGTTAGCCAGTAGTCAGGAAAGCTGTAGGGGTCAGGGTTCGACACTGGAGGAGAGCCCTGACTCTCTATTTCACTCGCAGAAAAGCCATGGCATGAGACTTGGCAAGGAGATGTCATGAAGGAATCAGGTGACGGGACTTGACATGGGACATGTCTATATAGGTGTCTCGCTGTTGACATTGTAATTAGATTAGCTTGTCAATACACCATATCAAGACTTAACACATAACATGACAATGGCAGAAAAACTCGGCTGGTCTCTTGCAGAAGAGAGCTCACGTCCCGATCGCAATCTGAGAGCCGAACTTCGATATGAATAAGCAGTCAGCTTATTTTCAGTTTAGACAGGGACGTGGGATCGGGTTTGAAACATTTGGCAAACATAACCATTTAAAACTTTACCGGGTTAAACACTACTAAGAAACAATTATACCGAAAAAGCGGGAAACTCTCAGACAGGAGGCT
>CAYFYW010000216.1:0-2576 GCA_964347425.1 uncultured Nitrospirales bacterium | reverse complement strand
TTTTCAATTCTTCAGAAATAACCTTGTTTGCTTCTAATGCCCTGTGTATTGCTACTCCTATATCCGGCCAGTAGGTTTTTAGAGAAAGGTTTATCAAATGACTATCATCACGCACCTTACCTGTCGCTGAACAGCGGTCTGTTCTTGTCCCTCCTTCTATTTTAAAGGTCATCCTGCCACCTTCTCATAAACATCTAAGGTCTTTTTTGCTGTCTGTTTCCAAGAAAATCTCCTGATATTTTCGAAGCCACGAGCTACCAAATCGTTTGCTAGGTTATCATCACCTGCAATTTGTTCCATTGAGGTGGCAAGGGCTTCGGTATTTCCTGGTGGTATCTTTATCGCGGCATCGCTTGACACTTCGGGCAAAGCACCGCTATTTACCACAATGACCGGTGTCCCACATGCCATTGATTCAATTACCGGGAATCCGAAACCCTCCATGGGAGATGGTGACACCATAGCCGTGGCGCCATTATACAAAACCGGAAGTATTTTATCTGAGACGTATCCTAAGAAATGAACATGCTCGCTAACTCCAAGACAATGGGCATACTCTTCAAGGACCGGTCTGAACCAGTTACGAGGTCCTGCGATTACAAGACTATAGTTCATGCGAAATGATTTTGCTGTTTTAGCAAATCCAGCAATCAAATTATGAAGATCCTTATTTGGATCTAGAACCCCCAAGTACAGGATATATCGTCCCGTAATACCCAGGTTAGTTAAAATACGCTTAATAATAGCCTCATCCCGTACCGGAGCCATACCAGGAGTGAGCCCGTTATGCACAACCGTGATCTTATCCTTTGAGATACCCGCGAGTTCCACAAGGTCATGTGCTGTAGCTTCTGAAACCGCTATGATATGGTGCACCCTGGCTAGTGTTGAAGGAACTCTTTTTTTAAGATCAAGGAAAAAATTGCATCTTGCGCGATAATTAGCGAGATCTACTTTCTGATGCGGTGAACGTTTACGGATTGACAAGCACCAGTCAGAATTGAGCTGCTCCAAGGGCTCAGACATCCGAAAAAACGCAAGATCATGGGTTGTGACTACTGTTTTACAATGGCGGAAAAAAGGTATTAAGTGAGTAGGACCATGGAACACATCTGTTGGTCCAGTAAACCAGTCTGACGGTATCTGCAGACTCTGCAGAAGCCTATTCGGTATTCGAGTAACAATGTGCTCTAGCTGAGACCATCCCACCTCATTCATGAAATCCGTTACACCGTTCAGTTGACGATGACTGAAGGCATTGAACCAGAGACGAAATCGGTGAGGCATCCTAATAGTACAAAGTCCCATAAGGAGTTGCTGGAGATAGCGGTAGACCCCGTGACGCTCAGCTCCTTTGGCTCCTGCCGGCGTGGCCTCTATTACGATTGTAAGTGGATTAACTGGTCATCCCCCCTGCATTATATAATGTTTGAACTTCAGCTTTTTCACTTACATGCGGTTAAATTAGAGTGGTTATATGAAAGCCCTCAATGAGGAAAACATTCAAGGATATATTCAATAATCCTTTCACTTGCCTTTCCATCGCCAAAAGGGTTTTTCAACTCACCTGATTTTGTATGATTTTGTGGAATACTGAGTTGTTTCTGGACCTCCTCGACAATGGTCGCAGCTTTTGTCCCGACCAGTATTGACATACCACTTTCAACAGCTTCACTTCTTTCCGTAACATTCCGTATAACAAGTACTGTTTTGCCCAGGGAAGGAGCTTCTTCTTGTATTCCACCGGAATCCGTCAAGATTAGATGAGCCTTATCCATCAAATCTACAAACGAGGCGTATTCCAGGGGTTCCACCATTTTGATGCGTTCATATCCCTGCAAGTGTCTGCGGGCAGTCTGAATATTTGGGTTAGGATGTACAGGAAAGACGATGGTAACATCAGGATTCCTTTCTACTATTTTCTGAAGGGCCTTACATACTTCTTCAAAGACAATACCGAAATTCTCTCGTCTATGTACTGTTACCAACAATATTCTGTTTCCATTAAAATCTAGAGACGGCACGGCAATGCCTGCTTGCCCCTTGGGACTTCTCCTCAGCAGTTTAAGCACCATAAATAATGCATCAATTCCCGTATTCCCTGTGACGATGATATTTTTTTCATTGAATCCTTCCCTGAGGAGGTTTTTCCGTGCTCCTTCTGTCGGAGCAAAATGATAATCACTCAGCACCGCGGTCAATCCTCTGTTCATTTCTTCTGGGAACGGCTGAAATTTATCATAGGTTCTCAGACCGGCCTCAATATGTCCAATTTTGATCTTTTGATAAAAAGCAGCTAAACAGGACATAAACGTTGTTGTTGTATCACCTTGTACAAGGACTAAGTCAGGTTTCTCAATTGACAAAACATCTCCAACTTTTTTTATTACCTCAGTTGACACATCTGTCAGCGACTGTTCATATTTCATAATATCCAGATCATAGCGAGGTTTAATTTGGAAGACATTGAGGACCTGATCCAGCATCTCACGATGTTGAGCAGTAGCACATACAACTGAAATGAATTTATCCGGATAACTTTCCAGAGATTTTATAACCGGAGCCAGTTTAATAGC
>CAYFYW010000215.1:0-1786 GCA_964347425.1 uncultured Nitrospirales bacterium | reverse complement strand
CTACGAGCCTCCCGCATGATGTGCAGGCTGCCATGGTAGGTGAGATAAAAGGGCATGAAAATGCCGGGATAAAAAGTCCTGGTTATGCAATCGAATATGATTTTGTGTATCCTACCCAGCTCAAGCTTACACTGGAGACAAAACTCGTAGAAGGACTTTTTCTCGCGTGCCAGATTAACGGGACATCCGGATATGAAGAGGCAGCTGCACAGGGTCTGATTGCAGGGATAAACGCAGCCCTGAAAATCAAGAAGAGGGAACCTTTTATACTCAGAAGGAACGAGGCGTATATGGGCGTCTTGATTGACGAACTTGTAACAAAGGGGACAAAAGAGCCTTACAGGATGTTCACGTCAAGGGCAGAATACAGGCTTCTACTCAGGCAGGACAATGCTGACCTGCGACTGATGGAAAAGGGTTATAATCTCGGACTCATTGATAATGAACAGTTTAATGTATTACGACAGAAGAAACATGCAATCACGGCGGAACTTGAGAGAATCAAATCCTCAAGGATCAAATATGACATTATTAATCCTGTGTTAAAAAGACTTGGAGGCACCGAGATAAAAGAATCCGCTACCTTGTATCAAATCCTTAAAAGGCCGGAAATAAACTATAATCATATAGCAGAGGTTTCGCTTCCCGGAAAAGCATTGCCTCATGAGGTTACACGGCAGGTTGAAATACAGACTAAATATAAAGGGTATATACAACGCCAGTCAGATTTAGCAGAGAAATTTAAAAAGATTGAAGACAGGAGGGTGCCGGAAGGCTTTATTTACAGAGGCATTAGCGGGCTTTCAAAAGAGATTGTAGAGAAGCTTGAAGAGGTAATGCCCCGTAATCTTGGACAGGCAAGCAGAATCCCCGGAGTTACACCGGCTGCAATCTCTCTGCTTATGGTTGCGATAGAGAGACATAGACGCACCGTAGAAAAAAGTAGAGAGTAACGAGTCGGTGAGTGTTTGTGGTTCTTTTATTGGGTTTATAGAGGCACTTTAAGATTTTAGAATAAGTTTGATAAAGATTCTTATGTACCGTATGCTTGACAGGAGCATAGCTCCGCCAAAACCAATATATATGACTGACAGATAGGGTCTTGGTAAAGGTGAATGTCTCAGGATGATCCCTATCCCCACCATTATGGCGATGATTAAATAGCTCTTCCACGGTTGAAAGGCAAAGAGACAAACTTTATTTTTCATTGGCAGTATACGGTCAATGTTGCGGTCAACAATTCTTAAGAAAAGAAAGTGATGTATAAGAAGGGAAAAAAATATTCCTGAAAGACCCAGCAGAGCGGTTCTCTCAGGGTCTGCTGACAATAACCAGCCAATGGCAAGATTACAGAGTATTACGCCCACAATAATCCACGTAGCACCCGAGAGGGCAAGTAAAAGCCTCCTGTCAACGGCCGGATTAAATCTCCTGATTTTCCGGATCATACCGATACTCTTCGTTAGATTGTAGCGGTTTTTTGTGTTCTTGTAAACAGGTCGGGCTGGCCCAAATCCCGATATAGCAACACTATTAAACTACTTTAGGGAGTAACAGTATTAGCCTCGAACGGTTTTAAGCATCACAAAAGTCTCACCTGATACTTTTCTATCTCTGTTTTTGTGGCTGGGGTAACCGATACAGGGTCGGACAGTTCAAAACTTCTGTCTAAATTCATTGAATGGTTCCATTCTCCATTTGACATTTCATGGTTTTGAACCCGCAGATAGAGTCATTTCGAAAAAAAGGACTGCTTGAAATAGTAAAATAGGCAATATACAATATT
>CAYFYW010000214.1:0-3819 GCA_964347425.1 uncultured Nitrospirales bacterium | reverse complement strand
TCTGTCACAATCATTGACACGGGGAAATCATCAAGCTTCAATAAGGCATCATTGCCATTTTCTGCAACCAGTGCCTTGTAATCCATTCTCTGAACGGCTTCCTTTAACGCTGTCCTCATCTGAGGATCATCGTCAATAACCAGTATTGTTTTCATATTCATATTTTCTCATCTTTTAATTCTGTGCCTGCCCCGTTACATGTTTACCATTTACGGGGTTTGTCTGTGGCAAAATAGTATTGTTTTCATTCTTTGGAAAATAAAGACAGAAAGTGCTGCCTTTATTTTCATTGTTATAAGCCTTTATGAAACCTTTATGGCACTGCATTATCTTGGATGCAATTGTGAGTCCAAGCCCTGTCCCTTTGTCTTTTGTGCTGAAAAATGGGTCAAAGATTTTCTCACTATTTTCAGGATCAATCCCTTCACCTTCATCAGAGACCGCAACAATTACAAACTCACTGTCTGCACTCATTTCTATTTTTAGCATCCCTCCGCAAGGCATAGCCTGAACTGCATTTAATAAAATATTCATAAAGACCTGTTTCAATAGTTCAGAGTCTCCAAATATAATTCCGTCAGATGTGGTTTTTAAAAGGTTTATTCCCCTTATTTCCATAAGTGGCGTAAGCATATTGATGGACTCTTCGATGATCTTGCCGGACCTCAGTTCTTTGAACGACGGTTTTTGTGGTTTGGCAAAAAAAAGCATATTTGTAAGAATGTTGTTAAGGCTCCTTATGCTGGTAGAGATGCCCTGTGCCTTCTCGGCATGGGCTGTTCCCTTGAGATCGTTCAAAAGCATGCTCGAAAAAAGCTCTATGCTGCACAGCGGGCTCCTTATCTCATGGACAATCTTTGCCGCCATTTCTCCCATAGCTATTAGCCTGAGGTTTCTTTCCTGCTGCTGCTCAAGCTCTTTTAACCTCGTAATATCCTTAATCAGGATTACATGGCCTCGAACCAATCCCTCCGAATCACACACTGTTGAGCGGGAAAGGATTATATTGTACCTCTGTCCCTGCACGGTTAATGTTGTATCCGAGGTACCGGCATTATCTATAGAGAATTTCAGGTCATCAAACCCCGATCCTATGACATCACCTGCACTGAAGCAGAAAAGCTCTTCCGCCGCCCTGTTAAGCATTGTAATCTTCTCATTTCGGTCAAGGACCATGATTACCTCGCCCATACTCTGCAACACTGCATGCAGGTAATCCTTTGCCTCTTTTACCTCTGAAATGGTATCCCTGAGCTTTAAGTTCTTCTCCTCTAATTCCGCAGTCAGATACCGGACCTTTTCATGGAGCTTTCTATAATATGCCTCCAGGCTTTTTGATGCCTCTGTAAAACTGTAAAAAGCCTCGTTTAATTTTGCTGTGTTTGCCACTTAAAACACCTCTGTAACCCTGTCCAGAACGCTCATTTCCATTAATTTTACCTTTGCTACACGGCTCAATGTGGAATTACCTTTTTGTAAATTGCCAAACACTGTTTCTGCATCGGCTTTCCCCTCAATAATGCCTATCCTGTACATTGCCCATTCATCACCAACCCCTTTTTTGTAATATTTCAGGGCATGGTCTTTCCTGTTGTTGTCATACAGGATATCAGCAAGTCTTATATAATCCTCGCTTTTTCCTCCACGTTTATTTATAGCTTTTTCATAAAAATCAATAACCTTTTGTGCGTCTTCTAATTCAGACATCTTTATGTCAGATATTACGCTTCCAAACAGGTCAAGGTCACTTTTTTCAAGCCTCTTTATTAACATGAGTTTCTCTATCGCTGAACCGGGGTCTTTATCGGCAAGTTGTATTTTCGCCTCTATCCTCATAACGGCATCACTTGATTTTTCCGATTTCATAACCATTTTCAGATATTTTCTCGCTGTACCGGCACTTCCCATCTCGGCATAAAAATTTGCAAGTGCAATTGCCGCCCCTGTCCTTGCCTCTTTGGAGCCGTTCTTTATAAGCCAGCCGGATAAATGCAAAAACGGCTTGCCCCTGTGTCTAAGCGCCCCGGCTATCTTTAGCAGGAACTGTTCACCCGAACTATCGAGCAGCCATTGTCCGACATCGTTCCACAGGGTTACGAAATCTAACCCCTCCGGGACATCCTTTTCCGGTTTTTCGCTCATTTCGAGCACGATTGCCTCAAGTTCGTTGAATACCTCAGCAGGAGGCGACTGCCCGTATACAAGCTCTTTAAGTAAAAAAACAGACTCTTTCAACCTGCCGTCGTATCTGTAAATCCTGGAAAGTTCAACGAGGGATTTTTTGTACATGGAAGTATGAGGATGTTTGTTTCTTATCTCTTCAAGAGCCGACATTGCCTCTTTTACCTCATCAGCTTTTAACAGTGCCCTGGATAGATTGAACAATGCCCGCACCTTTATCTCTCTGTCTTTTGACATGGCTGCTGATTTAAAATTTCTTATGGCATCTTCGATGTTTGATTCTTCCATAGCAATAATCCCGAGACTTATGCCCGCGCTATCCTTTAAAGAGCCGCTTCTTACCGCCCTCAGATATTTCTTTGCATCTGCTTTTTTTCCTGCCATACGCAGATTCTCGCCCATAAGATAATACGTTTCAGGAGACTTTCCCGGATAAGTCTTATCAATAACCAGGGCCTTACCATATGCTGCATGTGCCTCTTCAACCTTCCCCAGCCTTTGCAGGGCATTTGCCATACCAAAGAGGGCTTCAGGCTTCTTACCCGCCTTTTTATAGTGTTCTATTGCATCCCGGAAAAGACCGATCTCTGTCAGGCTCTTTGCTAAACCAAGATGCGCCCTCGCAATATATCTGGATGACGGAAAGTTTTTAATGAAGATAAGGAAGTTGGCTTTTGCCTCATAGGTGAGGCCGAGTTTTAGATACATCTCGGCCCGCTTAAAAAACACCTTCTCTTTTAACTCGTCATTGTCTGCATATACAGATGAAAGAATGTAATGTTTTAAGGCAGCCGGGTAATCTTTCATCGCATTATATGCCTCACCATATATAAAGTGGTGGATCGAGAAGGATTCAATGTCGTCCGGTTTATCTTCTGAAAGCTCTTTTAATGCCCTGTATGGACTACCTGTCTTTAAAATATCCAACACCTTTTTATATTTTCCTGTTAAAAAACCATAACCATCGCTGTCCTGTCCTGAAAATCCCCTCTTTTTCCCTTTTAATAAGGGGGATGTAATACCTCCTTTGATTTCACCCTTTAAAACATCAATAACGAGCCTGCCCGGATTTTTAAGGGAAGAGACCCTGAATTTATTAAAATCTCCCGGGGAAAACAGGATATGGTCTTCATCTGTCTTATAGGCAATCTGCGTCCCTTTTTCCTGTATCGTAAAACTCGAGCCAGGAAAGCTGACAAGAACATCATTGCCCTGCTTGCTTGTCATACCCCTGGACACAATGGATTCAGAGCCCTCTAAAACAATTCTCAGGAATTCAGGGTGCTGGTGTGTCCTGAGCTGCAGGAAATGGGTCTCTTCGATAACTGCAGTATCAGTCTTACTGACCTGTAGACCCTTCTCAGCGGTCTTATGGAGATCCTTTCCCTTGCTTTTCTCTGCAGCAGGAAAAACATCAATAACGAGCACGGTCTGATTTTTTTCAGGAGATTTAATGGAAAAAAACTTGAATTCACTGAATTTTCCCGGGGAAAACAGGATATAGTCTTTATCTGTCTTATAGGCAATCTTCGCTCCTTTCTCCTGTATCGTAAAACTCGAGTCAGGAAAACTGACAAGAATATCCTCACCTTTCTGGCTTACTACACCTTTTGATATAATACGTTCGGCGCCTTCTAA
>CAYFYW010000213.1:0-1973 GCA_964347425.1 uncultured Nitrospirales bacterium | reverse complement strand
TTCATAATCAGACCGATAAGCCCTTCCCAGTGTTTCGCCCGGTCATAAAGCCCTGCGGACTCTTCAATATAACCGGCGGCCTCAAGCACCGCTGCCGACTTTCTCTGCAAACCGGACAGTGCTTCTGCAGGAAATGTATCCTTCGCTATGGATTGAAGGAAATTCCTGAACAGGGCATGATACTGATAAACCGGATCTGCTCCCGCGCGCTTTTCTGTAAAGAAATTATTTCGGTTCAGGTCAGAAAGAATATTTCCTGCTCTGTGCTGACCGGTAAGTTCTCCTGCCATCCCGGCTGTCATGGAGGGAAGAAAGGCTGTTTGAAGTAGAAAGTCCTTCATGTTCTTTTCAGCCCGCTGAAAAGTCTCACTCGCAAAGTAGTCGAATATCTCATCGAACGTATGCTCCCCGGTCAGGTAATTCTTATTGGCTTCCGGTTCTTTCTTCTCAAGCATAAGTATCAGTCCTGCGGCCCAGCCCTGGGAGATCTCATAAATCTCTCTGATCCCCTCTGTTACGTCCTCTTCGGGCAGGTGCAGCCTGGCTATGCCTTCAGTTTCTTCAAGGTCAAGACGCATATCAGGCCAGCCAAGCCTGCTGATCTGGCTGTTTGCCAGCATCCTGGCAAAGCCGGAGGGCATTTCATTGCGGGATATGAAAATAATATGTATTCCTTCCGGCAGACTTGAAATGCCGAGCTGAAGGATTTCTTGCAGAGGAGAATTTTCAGGTATGGTCTGGTAATTGTCGAAAACAATTATGCCGGGAGAAGATAGCCGGTTAAATATCTCCTCAAAGAATCGTCTGGCAAATGTGGGTATGCCGAGCGCATATTCAGGGGTCAGCAAGGGGAGGGGCTTGCGCCTTTTCGGAGCGGCCTTTTTCCCTGCCTCGCCCATGTAATAGAAAAAAGTTGCTATATCATTGTCTAATTTATCGAGCCGGTAACAGAGACAGGGCATTTTACGCTCTTGAATAAAACTGCTGACCAGTGTTGTCTTGCCGCTGCCCGGCGGGCCCGATACCCAGGTGCAGGGTGTCTTTATGCTGTTTTCCAGTAAACAGAAAAGCCGTTTTCGTTTGTATGCACCCTCCGCAGAGGGGCACGTTATTTTTGCACTATAAGTTTGCCTTTTAGCCATGAAAGCTCACTATGGACTTCTTGCAATTTGTCCACTGTTATTAATATCCGTCACTTGACCAGAACCAGGAATTGTCAGGTTCCCTTTTTCCCATAAAAAAGAGTGTACATAACCCTCGTAAGTTATTGAATGCCTTACCAAATACCAAATACTGACAAAGCATACCACCGCCTTTCCCGTGTAAGATTTCAGAAGTAAGGTCTCTGTCA
The DNA here is from genome assembly GCA_964347425.1 of uncultured Nitrospirales bacterium. Taxonomy (GTDB): domain Bacteria; phylum Nitrospirota; class Thermodesulfovibrionia; order UBA6902; family BMS3Bbin08; genus CAYFYW01. Next base: position 622 of record CAYFYW010000213.1, on the reverse strand, counting down.
TCAGTAAAAAAGCCAAACACCAAAGATTCTTCCTTCGGCATCTCGGCCATCTTCAGTTTATTGATAAGACCCGCCGCTTTCTGCCCCCTTCTCACGGAGGGTTTGGCTTTCTCGGGAATTAATATATGTAATTTATTGTGAATAGAAATTGATTTTTAGCTGAGTCGAGAGAATTCCTTATTGCTAAATAATATATCACTATATTCCTCAACAGTCAATAACTATAAAATATACTTATGGGATCGATAAGGAAACTTTATAGGTTAGTCTGCGTGATGACGCAAATAACTCAACGATTTCCATTAGAAATCTTGTATTCTGAGAAAGATCTGAAATCGTTGACTCCAGGAAGATATTAAGACTTTTAACGGTAGCAGAAAATATCGGAATGCACAGAAAATACAGGGACAAATATAGCTTTATTTTGTAGTAACTACTCAGGTTCACAGTTCAAGGGTTCAAGGTTCAAAGTTCAAGGGTTCAAAGGTTCACGGTTCAAGGGTTAGAGAGTGATGAAGATTGAACGATTTGACGATATTGAGGCGTGTCAACCGATACTCGAATTGATTTACCAACTATCTTAATAACATAAGGCGACCAACCGTGAACCTGACAACCTGAG
>CAYFYW010000212.1:0-35977 GCA_964347425.1 uncultured Nitrospirales bacterium | reverse complement strand
TAGCAGGAGATAGTATTTTCATTCATTCTCGTCCCTCGGCTTCGCTCGGGCCTCCGAGGCGTTTATTCAGTGAAACATGTTTCACTGAATAAACGAAACCATTCAAATACTATCTCCTGCTCTGCAGATCGCCAGGGGTGTAGGTATGTTTATTAGGCATCTCTACAGGTCATCGACCAGCCTTCCTGATTATGTTTGTCTTGGATAATAGTAAATGAATATTAAATGTAAAAAGAGTTTATAGGTAAAAAGATCGTGATTCGTTACAAGCGATGTGTCTGGAATTTGGATATTGGTAATTATTTGGTTATTGTGATTTGATTATTGGAATTTGAAATTATTTGGTCTTTTATCTTTGTAAAAGGATAACCAGAATGGAGGGCTTGCATGGATTGCTCAATAGACTTATAATTGCCATATGCTGGAAATCTTAAGGGTTCTTCCGAATACATTTATCCCTCTTTTCGTTGCAATAGATGTGACGGCCCTGATTCCGATATTCCTCTCGCTTACCCGCAACATGACAGATGGTGAAAAAAAGAGCGTCATCAGGCAGTCAACACTTACAGCCCTGGCTGTGAGCCTGACTTTTGTTGCTGTTGGTGAGGCGGTTTTTAGAATCCTGGGGATTACTGTTAACGACTTTAAAATAGCCGGTGGGCTTATTCTTCTTGTAATAGCCGTTCTTGAATTGATGAAAGAGAATGAAGAAGTCAAAGCATCATTCGGAACAGTAGGTATAGTCCCTATGGGTGTCCCCCTTATTGCAGGACCGGCAGTTATTACCACACTGATAGTCCTTATAGACCATTACGGAATTGTTGCGACCGTTATATCCCTGATATGCAACCTCTTAATAGTATGGTTTGCATTTACTCAGGCCCGGAAGATAATCGAAGTCTTCGGTAAGAACGGTGTTGCCGCTATTTCAAAAGTAATGGCGCTTCTGCTTGCCGCAATAGCGGTGATGATGATACGGCTGGGGATAGAGGGCATTATTAATCAATAGCCGCCTTTTACAGATGAAATTCAACGACGTCCTTATCCTGCAAAACATGGTCTTTCTGAACCCTCTGGCCGGGGAACCTTGAAGAGCCCCAGATGCAGGCATATTTCAGATTCCTGACAAAATCCTTGTGAATCATCTCTGAAAGTTCCAGAACCGTAGTTCCCGATGGTACCGTAAAAGGCTCTCCGAGGTCAGGATCCTTTCCAGGCTCTTTTGTGTATACCCTGATAATCCCTGAGACCTCAAATATAGTTCTCTTAAGGGCCTCAAGGACATTTTTTTTCTCTAATGAGACGGCAATAACGGGATAAGCGTCCTCATACATTTCCCACAGCTTCCTGAACCCCTCTTCCGCACCGGGCACGTCCATCTTATTCGCCACAATGATGACCTTTTTACGGCTGCTTTTTTCACCTGCTGCCGAATCCTCCCTGCTTTCGATAACCTCCCGTTTCCTGGCCATGCCAATATTCCATCTGGTTAGCTGATTCATGAGAATCTCTGCCTGAATGTCCGGTTCGTCTGAAAGGTCGATGACGAGCAGGAAAAAATCTGCATTTCTGAGGATTCCCGAAACCCAGCCGTCCGTGGACTCATTTCCTATGGGCGGCAAGTCCACGAGCTGAAACTGGATATCCTCAAAAGGCATCATTCCTGAAAGGGGTATAACCGTTGACAACGGGTAACTGGCAATAACAGGCCGGGCATTTGTGAGGCTTTTCAGCAAAGATGATTTCCCTGAATTCGGAAGTCCAACGAGAGCTATCTGCAAGGCGCCCTCTTTGTCAACGGTGTACAGGTCGCCTTTGCCTGTTTTCTTTTTCCTGACGCTCTCTTCTTTTAATTTGGAGAGCCTTCTTCTTAAGTCCGCCCTCAGTTTGTCTGTGCCCTTGTGCTTGGGAACAGTGGCTATAAGCTCCCTGAGAGATGCGATCTTCTCAGAAGGACTTTTCGCCTGTTTAAATTTCTGTTCCGCCTCAAAATACTCTGGTGGCAGATTGGCCGGCATATAAAAATATACCATGGATGGCCAAAATTGAATACCCCGGTGTCTCCTTTGTATCCGAATTCAGTACCGTCCAAAATAATCATGAACAGGGGGGCTGGATGAGGTTTGACATTCAAGAGACCTGTTCGCCGCGGCGAATCTCTGATCGATTCATTGTGGTTATGAGGTGTTCGGCCTCCATAAATGCTTTTTTGGACAGTCATGATTTCTGATCTTTGATTTATTTTATTTCTTGAACAATATCTGCATTATTCGGGTTAACGGATTTTGGTCTCATATTGTAACCACTACCTTAAGAGAGTCTTTTGCCGCGGCAGTAAGCCTGAAGGCCTCTGAGGTTTTTTCGATGGGGAATTTGTGTGTAATAAGACGCTCCGTATTAATTACACCATCTGATATAAGGGCAAGTGCCTCTTTAGTATCGTCAGGTCCGCAGGAGTAACTGGTTATAATGTTTATATCCCTGAAGTATATTTCATTTGGCTTGATACGAAGCACGTCTTCCGGTCCTGCCGGTGTAAAAAAAAGCACCCTGCCCCCTCTGCCGGCACAACCAATACCCTGAGACATTGCTTCAACATCCCCGGGACCGACTACCACAACGTCTGCCATCTCTCCGCCGGTCTCGTTGACTATTGCATCCGCAAATTCGACGCTTGATACATCAATAACAGCGTGGGCTCCGAATTCCTTTGCATGTTGAAGCCGATAAGGTATCCTATCTGCTCCTATTATTTTTTCAGCACCATATCTTTTCGCAAGTATGATATGTATCTGTCCCATAACACCGAGTCCCATTACAAGGACCGTGTCTCCCTGTCTGACTTTAGCCCTCTTCAATCCTTTTACAACGCAGGCAACCGGCTCAATAAGCGTAGCCTCTTCAAAAGAAACTTTTCCCCGGAGCAGGAGCGTGTCGCCCTGCAAGTTTACCCGGGGAATGAGTGCATATTCTGATATACCACCCGGGATTATCTTTGAATCCTTCCATGTGTGGCATTGAACATAGTCGCCCTTTTTACAGTATTTGCAAATGAAGCAGGGGGCATGGTGATGAAAAAATACCCTGTCACCATATTTGAAGTTTTTAACCATGCGGCCTACCTTGACCATCTCCCCCGCCGGCTCATGGCCAAGGACAAGCGGGGCTTTTGTCTCTATATACCATGGCATGACATCACCTGAACAGATGCCGCATGCCTTGACCCTGACCAGTGCATCATCCGGGCCAATCTCGGGAACCGGCACGTCCTCAATACGGATATCGTTGAAACTGTAGAGTTTAGCGACTTTCATCTGATACGTATATAATCACTATTGATAGTCGTAATAATAATGCCCTATATACTGATAGTGCTGTCATTCCCCGACCTGCCTGCCGGCAGGCAGGTCGGGGAATCCAGAGGTAAAAACTTAAAACATGGATTCCCGATCAAGAATTTCGGGAATGACGAAAAAGCGGACATTATTTATGCGTGAGTCAATAATTGTCTTTATCTGTGCCAATCTGCTTTTTTAATCTGTGTCAATCCGCGCTTTAAGGAATAATCGCATATTTTATTCCCTCACCGGCCATCAGCCTGTCAAATGCTTTTTTCAGCCCCTGGAGGGGATATTCTCCTGAAATCAGTCTGTCCACTGTCATTTTTCCTTGAGAAAGAAGATTATATGCCTTTGCCACATCAGAAGGTTTGTAGTGAAAAACGCCTTTAAGGGTTATCTCATCATAGTGAATCCTCCCTGCATCATAAGCAACCCGTGTTCCCTGCCTACATCCCCCGAACAGTATAACCGTTCCACCTTTACGGACAAGCCAGACAGAGTTTTCCCATACCTCATGTGCCCCGGTGCATTCAAATACAACATCAACACCCCTTTTTCCCGTAAAGTCCATAATCTTTCCATGAACGTCTTCTCTGTCAGCATTTACCACAATATCCGATTTTGCCTCGACTGCCTTTCCAAGACGTGTTTCTTGTTTGTCAACGACAATCGCTTTAATACCCATTGTTTTTAAAGCCATTAAATGCAGCAATCCAATAGCGCCGGCTCCAAATATCAGAGCAGTATCTCCTCTGGACATGCTGACGGAGTTGACGCTGTGTATCACACAGGAAAGAGGTTCTAAAAAAGCTGCTTCCTGAAAGGAGAGTCTTTCCGGCTTTATAAAGGCATTATGTTTAACAATATGTTTTGGCAATAAAATATATTCTGCAAAGGCGCCGAGAACTTTTGTTTTCATTAGGCCCTCACAGAGATTGTACAGTTGTTTTTTACAGAAATAACATTTTTCGCACGGAGCGCTGTGGACAGCCATTATATCCATACCCCTTGAGAATTTTTTTACACCTCTGCCGACATCCTCCACAACGCCTGAAAACTCGTGGCCAAAGACCGTTGGCATTGGTATCACAGGATGCCCTCTCCTGAACGCCTTCAAGTCTGTCCCGCAGGTAAGAGCAGCCTTTATCTTTACGAGAACTTCGCCGGGTGACGGCCTCGGGGTCTTAACCTCTCTTAATTCAAGCACGCCCGGCTTTACTAAAAGATTTACCAACATGGGTTTAAAACCATCAATACCTCTGTAAGAGCGTGATGGGAATAGACTCCATATGAAAATTTCAGGTCAAGTCTTTTATTAAATAATGGTAACACCTGAATCTATCTGCCAAATTCTTTGTCTATAATATCGCTTATTTCTTTTATGCTCTTGCCCTCTTTATACAATTCTGAAGCCCGCCGGGCTTCATTCAGACAGATGCCTCAGGCGGCTGCATGCTTGTCCACAAAACAACTGAGAAGACTAACGTGTTTGAACGGGTCCCTTTCGCAATAGCAATAACACCTGACACTGTCCAGAACGTGAGGTATGTCCTTTGCAACCTGATACATCCCTGCAATAAATGGATCTGCAAACATTGCAGGCGGAAGGGTCTCCCTCGTCTCACCCTTCCGCAAAGAACTATCATCAACAGCAGACACGGAACCGGGGGTTTTATCGGTTGATGTTCTCAACTGAAAGGCAATTACCACCAGCGCAGCGGCCAATACCGCCGCAACAACGATAATGATATTTTTTGTGCTTTTATTTTTCTCCCCGGCTTTATTTCCAGGTTTTACTTTTTCAGTTTTTTTCTTCCTGGACATGGATTTTCTCACCCCCTTCAGGCAAATACTATTTTAGAGTATAGCACAGTAAATTTATGTAAAACGAATGTTTTATTGTATTTGCGATTGATAAAGTATTATGCTAAATTTTTATAATGGACCTTATTGATGACGGCTACTGTTTTGTATGCGGGCAAAAAAATCCCATTGGCCTTAAGCTGGATTTCCATTTCAATGGAGAAACTATAAGAACCGAATTTATCCCCAAAAAAGAGCACCAGGGATACTTAAACATTGTCCACGGCGGGATCATATCGACTCTTCTGGACGAGGCAATGGTTAAGCTTGCCATTGCCATGGATATGCCGGCTGTTACTGCACATATGGACGTTCGTCTCAGAAAGGCTCTTAATGTTGGAGAGAAGGTAAGAATTGAGGCCAGGATATTAAAAACGACTAAGAAACTTTTAGATGCTTATGCAAAGGCTGTGACCGGAGATGATTTAATTATTGCTGATGCAAAAGGGAAATTGATCAAGGTTTGATCGAGTATCGGAGGGGCCCGTTTTATGAAACGCCCTTACCCCTTTTTTCGTTGGAGAGTCTGTTCAAAACCGTCTCAATCTGGTCATGGGTCATCCAGCCTCTGTCGAAAAACATTTCTCCAACAAGTCTGTGGGGCCTGTTGGAAAGGTCGTCTTCAATCTGCTCGGTCAAGACTTCTTTCAGTTGCTGTGCAGTCACAAAACCCATATCCACAGCGATCATACCGAATCGGGGAACTTGTGCCAGGTATTCTTCTATCCTGTCGCGAACCTTTAAAGGTCGTTTTTTTACCATACTGACCCTTTTTCAGAATTTTTTAATCCAACTATATAACTATTCGGCCTGAACGACTTATTACTTTAGGGTTTCGCGGGGTCTGGACAGGTATGATTTTGGATTAATACTTTCCACTAAAATAATCTTCAAGAATCTGCCTGTGGTCAAAGGCTATATCTTTCGGGAGAGAGTCTTTATTGAAAATCCCCACTTCTTTAGCGTCATCACCCGCTTTTGGTTCGCCTGACGCAGTGGCAATGTATATAGTGGAAATGGTGTGATGCCTGGGGTCTCTTTCAGGGTCTGAATATGTATGGAACTGTTTTAAAAGTTCTATATCAAGCCCTGTTTCTTCTTTTGCCTCTCTGCAAACAGCATCCTCAAGTGATTCTCCATAATCGACAAATCCCCCCGGAATAGCCCATCCGGAAGGTGGGTTTTTTCTTTTGATGAGAATAATTCCATTTCCAGTCTCTATGATTGCATCAACAGTGCAAAGAGGGCTTCCTGGCCGGGACTGCATCCAGTTCATTCTCCCCTGGCATTTTCACGATTTAAGGCAACATCTCTCTCTGGAATTATCGTGGAAATGGCATGTTTGTACACAAGCTGCTGCTTTTCCTGTTTAAATAAAATCACAAAATTATCGAAACCCTTTATTACCCCCCTCAGGCGTGCTCCGTTTGTTAGATATACCACAACCGGAATCTTTTCCTTTCTTAAGGAATTGAGGTAGAGGTCCTGCAAGTCATGGCTCTTATTGCCCATAGAATCTCCCGTTATAATATATATTTATTATCCTTGATTAGACATCACATCTGTCCAAAACAGAAATGCATCCCGCCTTTACAGATTTGGCGGGCAAGCCCGCCTTCTTTTTATATTATTTTGGACAGTACTGATTAGACATCTTGTTTTTTATAAGATTTTTTAACATAAAGTATTTCTCTCAGAATATCAACATCATTTATGACCTTCTCATAAATCTTGTCTGCATCCATAATGTCTGTTATGTCTATCCAGCTAATGCCGGATTCTCTCTTAAACCACGTAAACTGTCTTTTAGCATACATTTTTGTACGTTTTTTTAAAAGCCTTACGGCATGTTCGAAACCGAGAGCGCCTTTGAGATAAAGTTGCATTTCCTTATACCCGAGTGACTGTAAGGGGGTTCTATGGGGACTCTTTCTTAGGAGCGTCTCTGTCTCCTGTAAAAGACCTCTCTCCATCATGTCATCAACCCTCTCTTCTATGAGTTTGTATAGCTGTTTTCTTTCCCTTAAAAGTCCTATCTTGACAAAATTATACGGTAGAGACACGGTTGATACATGCTGAAGCTCCGAGATTGTCTTACCGCCTTTCAGTGAAACTTCGAGTGCCCTGATTATTCTTCTTGTATCATTTGGATTGATTTTGCCTGCAGATAAAGGGTCAACCTGCTTGAGATGTCGATAGAGATATCCTTTACCGAAATATCTCTCTTCCTCTCTCAATTTTTCTCTCAATGACCAGTCAGCGCCGGGTCCTTCAAACAGGCCCCTCGTGAGAGTCTTTATATAAAGACCTGTTCCCCCCACAATTATTGGGATTTTACATTTTCTGTGCAGCTCATCTATGATTTTTGTCGCCATCTTTTTAAACATGCCGGCACTGAAAGATTCTCTGGGAGATAATATGTTAATCAGGTGATGTTTTACTTTTTCCAGTTGCCTTTGTGAAGGTTTGCCAGTTCCTATGTCCATATGACGGTAAATCTGCATAGAATCTGCGCTTATGATTTCTGTATTTAAGGTTTCTGCGAGAAGGACAGACAGACCAGTTTTACCAACACCGGTCGGTCCGAGAATAATAATTACGGTATTTGAAGATTTGGTCGTTCTACCGTGAGGTTTCAATTCCGGAAGAACCTGTATTTGAATACGTTCCAGAGAAGTCTATAACCAACCACTATTATACCCTTTATATTTCCCGTTATTTTTGACTTCCCGGTTCCTTTTCGATAACTGACCGGTACCTCGGCAATCCGGTATTTTTTTTGAACTGCCTTAATCTGCATTTCGATTGTCCATCCCAGGTTATCCCGCATACCCAATTCCAGTAGTTTTGTAAATTTAATGGCCCTGAAGGGGCCGAGGTCCGAGTATTTAGCCAGATAAAGAAATCTGATCAATGTAGTTGCCAATAGATTACCGAAACGAACAGGGGGCCTTAGAGCACCCTTTTCACATTCACCCATGAACCTGGAACCAAGAACCAGATCATAACCGTCCCTGACTATGGGCTCAAGCAGCCTGATTACCTCTGTAGGGTAGTCACTATAATTTCCGTCTAAAAAAACCACTACATCCGGACTCTCTCCCTTAAGGTATTCGATTGCTCGCAGGCAGGGGTACCCGTAACCCTTTTTCGCTTCATTCAGGACGGTTGCTCCCCATCCCTCTGCTATCGAAGGGGTCCTGTCGGTACTCCCATTGTCCACAACTACCACTTCATCAACCAAATCACGAGGTATGTCTCCCAGCACCCTGGAAATGGTTTCTTCTTCATTCAGTGCGGGAATTATAACCGCTATTTTCATATCATAAAGCATCAGTAAATTATAGCAGATTTCACATGAGACGCTATGAATTGACAAAGGCGAGAACTATCCAGTACATTTTAAAAAAGGTTTAGATGACAAATTTTTAACAATACTGATTACACCGATAAAAAGGAATTGGAGTAAATCACAACTGTACAGGAGGTAAGAAAATGGGAAAGGCTAAAGTTACATTTGTAGACGGTATGCAGTTTGTTGGCAGTGCTGATTCAGGCCATGCAGTGGTAATGGATGCACCACCATCAGTTGGCGGAGGCAATACAGCCTCTACCCCCATGGAAATTCTTCTTATGGCCTTTGGCGGGTGTACTGGAATGGATGTGATTTCAATTTTGAGGAAAAAAAAGCAGAATGTAACCGGGTTTGAGATGAATGTAGAAGGTGAGAAGGCAAAAGACCATCCGCACAGGTATACGGCTATTCATATTGAATATGTGTTAACCGGCAAAAATATTTCTGATGCGGCTGTAGAACGTGCGATTGAGCTTTCTCTGGATAAATATTGTTCGGTCGGCGCAACTCTGGACAAATCGGCAAATATAAAACATTCATATAGGATTGTCCGGGAGGATTAAGAAAGTTAAACTAATCAAGAGAAGGCCTCATTGACTAAAAAAATTCAGCAGGCAATCGCAACACTGGGCTTTATCGGTTATCTTCCACATGCCCCGGGTACCTTTGGCTCGGCACCGGGCCTTTTACTCATAATTTTACTTGGACCCGACGATCTTGAACTTCTCATGATTTTTTTACCAATGTTTCTTCTCGGTTTGTTAACTTCACACAATGCCGAAAAAGTCCTTGGCAAAGATAGCAGTCATATAGTCATAGACGAATTTTCCGGATATCTGCTCTCGGTCATACTAATTCCAAAAAGCACAGGTTATCTTCTCACAGCATTCGTCTTATTCAGAGTTTTCGATATACTGAAGCCGCCGCCCATAAGACAAATTGAAGGGCTTGTTCGGGGTGGTGCAGGCATTATGCTGGATGATGTGTTAGCCGCAGTTTATACCAATCTGAGCATGCAACTATTAAGGCAGATATTATAAATCACCATACCTGTCCAAAATAAAGAATTTGCGGAGGCTGAACACCTCATAAACATAATGAATTGCCGGATTTTGACCTTGTCCCTCGACTTCGCTCAAATACTATCTCCTGCTATGCAGATCGCCAAAGGGTGTAGTTATGTTTATCGGGCATCTCTGCAGGTCATCGACCAGCCTTCCTGTTCATGGTTATTTTTGACAGTAGTGGTTTTAAACAATATTTGAATCTGATTAACCGATATTTTTGATAGCCCGGGATTTGGAATTCCGGGATTGGAATTTGGAATTTTTATTTTAATTGATCTGTGGTATTCTATCTATAAAGTAGGCGAAAATTGAATTATTGACAGAAAACCTTGAGAAGTTTTATAGCCATTGAAATACCGGACACACTAAAATCTGCCATGGCAGAACTTCAGCAGGAGTTTAAAAAATACGGGGCTGATGTCCGATGGGTCAAACCGGAGAATATCCATCTTACTTTAAAATTCCTTGGAAGTATTGATAAAGGGGAAGTTGATAAGATAACGGAAATAATGAAAGAAATTTGCAGTCGGTATACTGCCTTTGGTCTTGAAATGACAGGCGTGGGTGTCTTTCCCGGTACAAGATCTCCGAGGGTCTTATGGGTGAGTATCAATAGCAGCAGGATACTGACAGAGATTCAAAGAGAGATTGATGAGGGGATAGCCAATTTAGGATTTAAGCAGGAGAAGAGAAAATTTACTGCGCACCTTACTCTCGGTAGATTCAGATCTGCAGCGGGAAAAGAAGATCTCATGAAAGCAGTTAAGCTCCACGAAAAAGATATTTTTGGATCAGTCAATGTCGAATCAATATCCCTGATGAGAAGCGACCTGAATCCTGCTGGGGCGAGGTACAGCAAAATTGCCGAATTTCCCCTGGCTCAGCCCGGGGCAGATATCCAAGATGATATGGAATTTAATGAAAATGAGATGTTAAATCCCGAATAATCGGGATTGGCATTTGGAATCTGGAGATTAAATATATTGGAGGTGTAAATGACTCATAAGGATCGCACAAAGGCCATTGAAATGGCTATTTCCCAGATAGAAAAGCAGTTCGGCAAAGGTGCAATAATGCGGCTTGGCTCTGAAGGCATTGTTGAGATAGCAGCCATACCAACAGGTTCCATCGGGTTGGATGCGGCACTCGGGGTCGGTGGTTATCCGAGAGGGAGGGTCATAGAGATCTACGGACCTGAATCTTCCGGAAAGACCACCCTTGCTTTAAGTGCCGTTGCACAGGCTCAAAAAGCAGGTGGTTCAGCCGCTTTTATTGATGCTGAACACGCCCTTGATGTAGGTTATGCGTCAAAACTGGGAGTCAAAGCAGATGATCTCTTAATAAGCCAGCCCGATACCGGCGAACAGGCCCTGGAGGTTGCTGAAACACTCGTACGAAGCGGGGCACTTGATATTATTGTGATCGATTCTGTTGCGGCCCTTGTCCCGCGAGCAGAGATTGAGGGAGACATGGGAGACAGCCTGCCCGGACTTCAGGCAAGGCTCATGAGTCAGGCATTACGTAAACTGACAGCCACGATATCAAAGAGTCAAACAACCGTTATCTTTATCAACCAGATCAGAATGAAGATAGGCGTTATGTTTGGAAGCCCCGAGACCACTACAGGCGGCAATGCGCTTAAATTTTATGCTTCTAACAGGCTTGATATCCGAAAGATAGATACCATTAAAAATGCACAGGAAAGCATTGGCAACAGAGTAAGGGTAAAAGTGGTTAAAAATAAGGTTGCCCCGCCATTCAAACAGGCAGAGTTTGACATATATTTTAACGAGGGAATCTCAAGAGCCGGAGAGCTTATTGATCTCGGAGTTGCAAAAGGAATTATTGAGAGATCCGGGGCATGGTATTCATATAATGGAAATCGCATAGGTCAGGGAAGGGAAAACGCCAAAGAACATCTGAAATCCAGTCCTGAAGTATCAAACGAAATTGAATCAAAAATACTCGAAGTATATAGCCTAAGGAGGTGACGGATGTCAATAAATATAGATGAACTCCTCAAAAAAGCTATTAATCTGGGGGCCTCTGACCTGCATATAAAAGTAGGCAATGCCCCTATTGTCCGCATAAATGGTGCCCTTTCATTTATGACAGGAGAAAACAGGCTTTCGTCAGAGGATACCATGGATATAGCTTACTCTGTCATGTCAGAGCCGCAGAAAGAGGCATTTAAAAAGAAAAACGAGATCGATATAGCATACAGCGTTCCCGGGCTTGGAAGATTTAGATGTAATAGCTTTGTGCAGAGAGGAACAATAGGGGTAGTCTTCCGGGTTATCCCCATGAAAATCCTTAGTATAGAAGAACTTCATTTGCCGTTCATTTTAAACAAGATTGCCCTGGAGCCAAGGGGGCTTATCCTGGTAACAGGGACCACCGGAAGCGGTAAAACCACAACACTTGCAACAATGATTGACCAGATAAATTCTCAACGAACAGAGCATATAATGACCATTGAAGACCCTATTGAATTTCTTCACAGGGATAAAAGCAGTATTGTAAATCAACGGGAATTAGGAACCGATACCGAGTCTTTCAGTAAAGCACTCAGGTCTGCTTTGAGGCAGGATCCTGACGTAATTCTTGTAGGCGAGATGCGTGATTTTGAGACAATTCAGACAGCCCTTGTTGCAGCAGAAACCGGACATCTGGTGCTAAGCACCCTGCACACAGTTGACGCAGCCGAGACTATAAACCGAATCATAGCGGTCTTTCCGCCTTATCAACACAAACAGGTTAGAATACAGCTCGCCTCTATCCTGAGAGCAATTATATCCATGAGACTGGTTCCCATGGCTGACGACAAAGGGAGGGTGCCTGCTGTTGAGGTACTCATAGCAACCAATATGATAAAGGCATGCATTGAAGACCCTGACAGGACAAAACTCATTCCTGACGTTATCGCACAGGGCCACAGCCAGTACAAGATGCAGACATTCGATCAATCACTTTTATCCCTGTATAAGGATGGACTTATTTCTTATGAGGACGCCCTGAGCAGGGCATCAAGCCCGGATGATTTTGCTCTCAAAGTCAAAGGCATTCAGTCCTTAGAGGATATAAGAGATGCTGAGGAAGAAGTTATTAAAGCCAAAAAAGATGAACCCGAGATTGAAAGGTTCTCACAATGAAGCCAGAGACTATGCACTAAAGCTTCTCCGATATCGTCCCCGAAGCAGGAAAGAAATACATGAAAGGCTGACGGGAAAAGGGTTTGACAGTTACCGGATAAAGATGGCAGTGGAATATCTTGAAAGGGCGGGCTTAATCAGAGATGATGCACTTGCAGCCGGACTTTTCAGGCACGCAATAGAAAGAAAACACCTTGGCAAAAAAGGTATTGAGATGTTTCTTTCAAGGCGGGGAATTGAGAGAGAGCTTATAAATGGAGCACTGACAGCCCATTCAAGAGAAATGGAAAAAGAAACCGCGTTAAGACTCGTGGACAAAAAAATAAAGATACTGAAAAATCATCCTGAAAACATTGTGAAGCGTAAACTCTGGGGGACACTCCAACGCAGGGGTTTTTCAGCCGACATTATCCATCTCGCACTAAAATCCATTAAAGAAACGCAGATGAACACAGATGGAAAAGCAGATAGCGCAGATAAAGGCGATCTGTGATCATCTGTTTGCTGTTATTTGCCCAAAAGTATCGATCCACCGGTAAAAAAAGCTCCTGCCACTGAGGCTGTCATAAGGCAGGCAAGGGTTGCTGCCAATAGGGCACGTGGTCCAACTGCTGAGAGGTCACCTGTTCTTTTGGGGACAAGGGCTGCTATGCCGCCCACGAAGATGGCAAGTGAAGCGACATGGGCAAAACCGCAGAGGGCATACGTCGCAAGAAAGGCAGAACGGGGGTCTTTTAGGGAATTTCTGGCAAGGAGTTCGGCAAGATCCATATAGGACTTTGCCTCTGTTACAATGGTTCTCTCACCTATTAGTTTTGCTATTTCAAAAGCATCAACAGGCGGAACACCTATCACCAGGGTAAAGGGATAAAAAACATACCCCAGAAGGCCTTTCAATGACCAGTCCACCTGGATACTGAAGAGATTATTTAATTTTCCTCCAACTCCCGAAAGAACCAGATCTACCAGAGCCACCAGACCGAGAAAGGCAATAAGCAGGGCCACGATACCAACCACCAGTTTAAATCCCGCGTTTGCACCGTTTATAATGGCCTCTATGAGAGAAGACTCTTTCTTGTAGTAAGGTTTTACGTCCACTCCCAGGGTCTCCGGCTTTTCAGCCTCCGGCACCAGGAGCTTGGACATCACTACGGCTGCCGGCGCCGAGAGGAATGATGCCGAAACCAGATGTCCTGCTATAGTCGAAAACTGATTTTGAAGAAACATGACATAAATGGCCAAAACGCTGGAGGCAATGGTCGCCATACCAGCAGTAAGAATCGTGCACAGTTCAGAACGGGTCATCCTCTCAAGATAGGGGCGGATAGTTGTGGCAGATTCAATACCAACAAAGATATTGCTGGACGTGCACAGGGACTCTGCCCCGCTTATCCTCATCAGCTTTGTAAATATCTTGGAGAAAAGACCTATCAGCCGGGTCATCACCCCGATGTAGTAAAGAACGCCCATAAGGCTTGCGAAGAATATCACTGTCGGGAGAGCCTGGAAAGCAAAAATAAAACCCAGGGATTCACCTCCCCACTCATCCGTTGTACCGGGAGGAAGGGCAAGCCTGCCAAAAATAAACTTCGTGCCGGCCCCGGCAACGTCAACAACCTTCACCACCGCGTCATTTATGAAAAGAAAAATCTTTGCGCCCGCAGGAAGAATAAATATAAGAAAAGCAAAGAGCACCTGGATGGCAACGCCCCAGAAAATAACGCGCCAGTTGACGACCTTCCTGTTAGACGACAAGACCCAGGCAAAAGCCATAAGGACAATTATCCCTCCAAAGCTTACAAGATTATACATATGCTTCTATTCTCCTCAATGGTAACGCAACCACGGCATTCTAAAGTCACTGAAATATACCTGAAATTAATGTTTTTTTTCAATGAAATCCAGAGAACAACTATTTTCTTTTACAGGTTCTTATACCATCTGTTTCGGTGTTGGCTTCATTAATGGATTGTTCAATAGATATGGGTCAAAAGTACTATGACTGTGTTGAGTTAACTGTAACAGAATAGATTGAAAGAAGAGCCCCTGATCTCATCAGGCATTGTCTGCCGCCAGTCTGATATAATTACATCAAGCCTATCGGGAACCGGAGTTTCCCTCAATAAACGCATCCCTTAATAATTTACTCTGTCTTTCAGAAGCCTGTCTTGGATTTTTGGGATCTTTCATGAGGGAAATTTCCTGGGTGATAAGCCTCGCAAGATTCAGCATATGGGTATCAGCCTTTTTGGATTCTCGTTTGTAAAGAGGGTGGTCCCTGTTTATGTAGATTGTTGTCTCCTCCGAAAAAACCTCAGGACCGTCTTCTCCAAAACTGTCTACACAGCATGAAACCCCAATTTCCCCGAACTTCATCTTTTTTATTACAGCGCCTGGTGTCAATTGCCTTACCTTAGGCTTTTTTTTTATTTTCGGGCTTCTCCCCCTCTATTCCTATGAGAGGAAAAGGGTATCTGTTTATTTCTTCATATATATTTAATTTTGATATAATAAAATATATTATATAGCAGATTCTGTTAGTTTAGGTGTTTCTACGGTTCACTATGAAAAGTAAAGAGATAAGACAAGAATTCCTGGATTTTTTCATTCAGAAAGGACATAAAGTCCTCCCAAGTTCACCCCTTATACCAAGAGATGACCCCACACTCCTCTTTACCAATGCAGGAATGGTTCAGTTTAAATCCATTTTTTTAGGTGATGAAGAAAGCCCTTATAAAAAGGCCGTAACTGTTCAAAAGTGCCTGAGGGCAGGCGGAAAACACAATGACCTGGAGAACGTCGGCAGGACCGCAAGACATCATACATTCTTTGAAATGTTGGGCAATTTTTCCTTTGGAGATTACTTTAAGAAAGAGGCAATTAGGTGGGCATGGGAATTCTTAACAGAACGGGTAAAACTGCCAAAGGGAAAACTGTTTATTACCATTTATGAAAAAGATGATGAATCAGCCTCTATCTGGCAGGATGAGACAGATGTTGAGCCTGATAAGATTTTCAGGCTCGGAGAAAAGGATAATTTCTGGCAGATGGGAGAAACCGGACCTTGCGGTCCCTGTTCCGAGATACTGATAGACCAGGGACCGGAGGTGGGCTGCAACAGGCCTGACTGTACAGTTGGTTGCGACTGTGACAGGTATCTTGAGATATGGAATCTTGTATTCATGCAGTACAACAGGGATTCATCCGGAACGTTGACCCCCCTGCCAAAGCCAAGCATTGACACCGGCATGGGAATTGAGAGGCTTGCAGCAGTACTGCAGGGCAAAAAGAATAATTTTGACACAGATTTATTCAGCCCCATTATTAAGGGTATAGAGGATACCTCGGGTAAACACTACGGCACTGACCCTTCAGCGGATATATCCATACGCGTAATAGCAGACCATCTAAGGGCGATAGCTTTTGTCCTGTCAGAAGGATTAATCCCTTCGAACGAGGGAAGGGGGTACGTCCTGAGACGGATAATAAGAAGGGCAGCAAGACATGGTTTTATGCTCGGAATCAATGAGCCGTTCCTTTATAAAGTCGTGGCCCCTGTTTTTGAAATAATGTCCGAACCCTACCCTGAACTGCATGAGGATATTCAGAGAAGCAGGAAGATGCTCAAGTTCGAAGAAGAGAGGTTTGCACATACACTCTCTTCAGGCACAACCATACTGGATAAGCTCATTAAAGAACTCAGGTCATCCGGAAAAGATACAATACCCGGGGCCGAACTTTTCAAACTATATGACACTTATGGTTTTCCCCTCGACCTTGCCCAGGATATTGCAGAGGACAGCGGTCTTAAAATAGATGAGCAGGGCTTTACCGAGGAGATGGAGCTTCAAAAAACAAGGGCAAGGGCCTCATGGGTTAAAACAGAAGAAGGGATTTCAGGTATCTATAAGGAAATCCTGGGTCAATACGGCCCCACAAAGTTTATTGGCTACGAAACACTGCAGGCAGACTGCAGGGTCAATGCCCTGGTAAAAGACAGGGCTTCCGTGGAAGAGGTAAAAGAAGGTGAAGAAGTAGAAATACTGCTGGATAAGACACCATTCTACGGGGAATCAGGAGGACAGGTCGGGGACAAGGGGCACATAAAGGCGGGTGACCTGAGAATTGAGGTATTTGATACAAAGAAGTTTAACGGGATAACGCTTCACGTTGCTGCTATAAAAAAAGGAGTCATCAGAAGAGGAATGACAGTTCATGCGTCTGTTGACGAGAAGAGACGGAAATCAATTATGCGCAATCACACTGCGACTCATTTATTACATGCCGCGTTAAAGGCTGTCCTTGGCGACCACATCAAACAGGCTGGCTCTCTTGTTGCGGCGGACAGGCTGAGGTTTGACTTCACCCATTTTTATGCAACGAGCAGCAGGGAGCTGCAGGAAGTGGAAGATATTGTTAATGAGAAGATTATCGAGAACCTTCCTCTCAGCGTAGAAAAGACAACACTTGATGATGCCGTTTCCAGAGGGGCCACGGCCCTCTTCGGGGAGAAATACGGGGAGCAGGTCAGGGTCGTCAGTGCAGGAGATTTTACAGCTGAGCTGTGCGGTGGAACGCACTGCAGCGCTACGGGCGACATAGGTCCGTTCAAGATAATTTCAGAAGGAAGTGTAGCTGCCGGAATTAGAAGAATAGAGTCGCTTGCAGGGTTTACTGCCCTGGAGTTTATCAAAGCCGAGGAGAGCGAACTAAAGAAAGCGGCCGCGCTGCTTAAGGTTAAAGAACTCAAGGTTTCAGACAGACTTGAGAAATTTATTCATGAGGCTAAATTGCGTGAAAAAGAGATGGAAAAGGTTAAAACCAGAGCAACTGTCAGCAATTTAAGTGCTATTCTTGAGAAAGCCGTTGATGTAGATAAGATTAAAGTGCTTTCTCACAGGGTCGACGGTCTTGATATTAAGTCATTAAGGAATCTTGCGGATACAATAAAAGAGAGAATCGGAGCCGGGGTTGTTGTTCTTGGCTCTTCAAAAAATGGACAGGTATCGTACGTAGCCATGGTAACAAAAGACTTAATATCAAGGCTGAATGCAGGAGAAATCCTAAAAGCCATAACCGGAGGGAGAGGGGGCGGTAGAGCAGATATGGCACAGGGTGGTACAAAAGATGTAGACGGCATAGACAAGGCAATACGGTTAGTTGTAGATATAGTTAAGAAACAAGTTAAAAGTTGAAAATTAAAAGCGATAGACTTTTAGCTCTTAACGTTTAACTGAAAAATAGAGGAGGTTCTCATGACTGTTTTTGAATCTATACGCAAGGCATTAATGGCGGGATTAGGTGTGCAGGAGAAGGTCAAAGAACTGGTTGACGAGCTTGTTAAAAAGGGCGAACTGAGCGAAAGCCAGGGCTCCAAACTTGTTAAAGAATGGACAGACAAGGTCGGTAAGTCTGGAGATGAACTGGGCAAGGGTATTACAGAGATCGTCAGTAAAACCCTTGATAAGATGAACATGCCCTCAAGAAACGAGGTGGAAAAACTTCACAAGAAAGTGCTTTCTCTTTCGGCAAGGATAAAAAAACTGGAAGAATCGATACAGACCAGGGGAAATACAAATTCATGACCACTGCCTGATCAGTACCTGAATTGAGCTGCTTTGGGACAGCCATACCCCGTTAAGAATTTATTATTTTAAGGGGTCAATCGCCTGTTTTAGGCAGTATAAGGAAGGGGGGTACAGCAATCTATGACAAGAGATGAGCTAGTAAAACGCTGTGATGAAGAATTCAGTTATATTAACAGGACTGCAGATGAACTCTTCGCAGTTTACATGCCTGAAAAATCAGATTATACGCTTGTAGAAGAAGCAGCGATAGCTGCTTTTATTGTGAATATATACAGCGGGTTTGAAAAAATCTTAAAACAGATACTCATATTCGACAAACTTGACATAACTGATTCTCCTGCATGGCATGAGAAAGTGCTCAAGAAAGCCAGTGAAATGGGGATATTGCCACCTGACCTTTTTCAGATATTCTCCAGGTACCTCGCTTTTCGAAACTACTTCCTCTACGCATATATATTTACTATTAAATGGGAAGAATTGAAAGTTCTCGTTGACGCGATCAGGGATGTGATGAAGAAATTTAAATCAGAGGTTGATGAATATATCCAGACGATCTAGACATCACAGTTTTTTTATCTGTGCTTATCTGTTATTTCTCATCTTCGTTCGTCAATGAGTATTCCCGGCTTTTTCCATAGAAGAACTATAATTCCAAGCAAACAGAATTTTGCACCGATTCCCAATGCTGTCTTCGTTCCAACAAAGGCGGCCAAACTCCCCACTACAAAGTTTCCGATAGAGGCCATCCCTAAAAAAATGAAGGTAAAAGCGCTCATTACCCTCCCTCTCAATGGATCAGGGACTGTGAGCTGAAGCAGGCTGTTTGTTGTCGCTATCTGGCTTATAGCTCCCCATCCGACAAGGAAAAGCATTATATGGGAAAGCCAGGTGGTTGTCGAAAGGGAAAAGACAAGAAGCGCGGATGAAAAAATTATTCCTGAGGCTGCAAGGAGAACACCTTTTCTTGCAAAGTCCCCTCTTACTGCAAGGCTCAATGCCCCGGTAAAGGCCCCTGCTCCGGCAAAGCCCATCAATATACCGAGCCCTGTTGCGCCTGTTTTAAGGATGTCCCGTGCGTAGACTGGCAGAAACGTAATATAAGGAAAACCGAAGAAGCTGATTATCCCGACAGATGTGATAAGAGTGTATATTTTCGGCTCTTTAAAGACATATTTGAGTCCCTGTACAAACTCGTCTCTCATCCCGGCCCGTGGTTTTTTTTCTGTCTCTTCGTGATTAAACCTCATTTTTAAAAGCCCGATAATTGCGGTAAGAAAACTCAGTGCGTTAAGATAAAAGCAAAAAGCAATTCCAAGATATCGAATGACTATTCCTGCAATGGTCGGCCCAACAATCCTGGCACCGTTAAATGTAGCGGCGTTCAGTGCGATGGCGTTCATGAGGTTTTCTTTTCCAACCAGTTCTATTAAAAATGACTGTTTCGCGGGGATATCAAAGGCACTGACCGTACCGATAGAAAAAGCAAAGAACAGCACATGCCAGACAGTGACGGTTCCTGTTGATACCAGAACCGCCAGGGTAAATGCCAGGAACATAAGTATGGTCTGTGCAGTTAAGAGGATTTTCCGCTTGGGAAACCTGTCAGCAAGCACCCCGCCGGCTAAAGTAAAGAGGAGGATCGGCATTGACGCTGCTGAACCTACAACCCCTAAATAAAACGGAGAATCTGTAAGTTTTAATACAAGCCAGCCCTGGCCTGCGGAATGCATCCACGTGCCCGTTAGTGAGATTATCTGTCCGAACCAGAAGAGTCTGTAGTTTCTGTAAGTGAGGGCTGAAAAAATCATTGAGGTAATATAACACACGCTTAACACAGATGATCACAGACAGGAACAGATGAGCACTGATATTTTCAGCGAGTATCTGCAAGTAATCTGGCTTCATCTGCTTTTTGTTATGGTATAATCTTATCCGTGACAATAGTCGGGAGATTTACCCAGTTAGAAAGAAAGCTTTGCCTTTTTCGCCTCGGCGAATCCACGCTTCTTTGCATTATATTGTTTTCCATCACTCTTTCAGCCTGTCAACAGTCGTATCAGCCCGTCAGCGGGTCGAAGCGGCCGGAGAAAAAACTGAAAGTCCTCACAACAACCGCCTCGCTTTACAGCTTCACCAAAAATATTACAGGTGACCTTGCTGTTGTAGAAAATCTCCTGCCTTCAGGTGCGGGGCCGCATGAATACTCTTTCAGCCCTTCAGATATAAAAAAGATTAAAGAGGCGCAGGTTCTTATAAAAAATGGTGCAAACCTTGAAACGTGGTTAGACAAATTAGTAGCCTCCGCAGAGGAGGGGGTAATTGCATCGGGCAGTAAAAAACTCACAGTGGTAGACACAAGTGCCGGCGTAGAGGTTATCCTCAATGACCCTCATATATGGCTTTCACCGCGTAATGCAATTATCCAGGTGAAAAACATCAGGGACGCATTGGTAAAGGAAGACCCGGGCAGAACCGAAAATTATACGGAAAATGCCGAGAAGTATATTAATCGCCTTGAAGTCCTTGACAGAGATTTAAGGGATGAAGTCAAGACATGGGATAAGAAAGAGTTTGTTGCCTTTCACCCCGCATTTCAGTACTTTGCGAGGGACTATGGACTGAGACTGTTAGCAGTGATTCAGGAGTCCCCCGAAGAAGAGCCCACTTCAAAACACATCGCATATGTTATAAAAACAATAAAGGCCAAAGGGATAAAGGCTATCTTCTCAGAATCGCAGTTTACTCCCAAGATAGTAAAGGCAATTGCAGGTGATCTGAAACTGCGGGTTTATCCTCTCGATACCCTGGAGTCAGGAATGCTTTATCCTGAGTGGTACGAGGACAGAATGAGGGCAAATGTTGCGGTTTTAAAAAAAGCACTGCATTGATTACACAGATAAAAAAATAAAGATGACACCGATAGAGAATAATGTTGTATTATTGATAAAATTTATCTGTGTAATCGTCCGTGGAAATCTGTGTAATCGGGTTATAAAATGAATGCATTGAGCGTTAAAGATCTCTGCGTTAAGGTGAACGGCCGTCATTTAATAGAAAATATTTCGTTTTCTGTTGATGAAGGCAGTATTATTGCAATCATAGGACCTAATGGCGCAGGGAAAACCACTTTGGTTAAAGCTATACTCAGACTTATTCCCAGCACAGGCTCTATCTCAATGTTTGGCATTCCCGTTACCGGTAAAAACTCCCATGTAAGGCTCGGTTATGTCCCGCAGAGACTTGAGTTTGACAGGACATTCCCCCTTACCGTATCTGAACTTGTAGGGTTTGCCGTGCCGCCGATGCTCTCCTTTCCTTTTATAAAAAGGAGACAGGAGAAGAAATACATTTCCAGCCTTCTCGAAATTGTTGGTGCACAGGGGTTAGCGGACAGGGGGATCGGGAGTCTGTCCGGAGGAGAGCTTCAAAGGGTTATGATTGCCAAGGCAATTGTTAACAAGCCCAAAATACTCTTTCTTGATGAGCCTGCGTCAGGTGTAGATATAGAAGGTCAGGAGAGGTTTTACGATTTAATCAGGAGGCTGAACAGGGAGAAGGGACTAACCGTTATATTAATCTCTCACGATTTAAATGTTGTTTACCGCTTTGCTCATAATGTACTCTGTTTGAACCGGAGATTAATATGCAGCGGTCAGCCGAGAGAGACACTGACCGATGAGGTTATCAAGAGCGTTTATGGAGAAATGATGGGGGCGTATATACACAGCTGTCATGAACACGATTAGCGAGTTTTTATCATATCCCTTTATCCAGAGGGCCCTCCTTGCCTCACTCATGGTTGGTATACTCTGCCCCTTTGTTGGAAATTTCGTGATCCTGCGCAGGATGTCCTTTTTCTCGGATGCAATATCGCATTCAGCCTTTGCAGGAATTGCAGCTGGTATGCTTCTCGGCATTGACCTCTCCCTATCATCCGTAGTTATGGCAATACTTATTGCCTTTGTTATTGCTTTTCTCTCCGAAAAAACATCCTTGTCACATGATACAGTTATCGGGATTGCCTTTTCAGGTGCCATTGCCACAGGAGTGCTCATAATCGGAATGCTCAAAGGTTACAGGGGGGATATTTTTACCTTTCTCTTTGGAAACATCCTCGCTATCACGGGGTCAGACCTGTTGCTAATCTTTATTGTCGGCACGTTGACCATTGCAACCCTCCTCTCTTTTTTAAAACCCTTTCTCCAGATTACCTTCAACAGCGAACTCGCAAGCGTAAATGGAATTAATGTAAGGTTTTTTGAATACCTGCTCTTTTTTATCATTGCAATTGTTGTAACGATAAGTCTTAAGATTATCGGGATAATCCTCGTAACGTCCCTTCTCATCGTCCCTGCTGCTGCAGCCAAGAATCTTGCATCAAGCATGAAACGGCTTTTTGGTCTTTCATGCATTTTCGGCGTCTTCTCGGGTATTGCGGGGCTCACGGGCTCTGTTTATCTCAACACCGCGTCCGGCCCGAGTATCGTGCTTGTGAGCATCGTGATATTCTTTTTGACGATGTTAAAACGTGGAAACAGTTAGTCAACCACTCAGCCACACAGGTTTAATAGCCACAGAGTTCACAGAGAGCACAGAGAAAACAAAACATATTTAATTTAAAATGTCTTTGATGAATACCACATAAACATATCTGTCGAGTGGGGTTAATGCCCCGTTCGACAGTTCCTTAATTTAGTTTACTTTTTTTTTGAACTTAAACTCTGTGCTCTCTGTGAACTCTGTGGCAAAAAAGATTTTTTTAGAAAAATTAATGAGTTGCTTATTTCTTGGTTATATTTAGTTTTATCTCTGTGCCTGCCCCGTTATATGTTTATTATTTTACGGGGGCTAGTGTGCTGTTACTAACGGTTCTTTACATTTGTTTTGAGTATTTTGAGCCGTCATTCCCGCAGTCCTTAAGCGGGAATCCAGGTTTTATTCGTTTCAGAAAGACAATGGATTCCCGATTACTACCTCGGGAATGACAACATTGACGTCTTACAGGATTTTTAATGTAAAGGGATTTATGTAACGCCACACTAGTTGCAGTTTTTGGGCTTAATGGACAAAAATTGATGCGCACACTATAATAAGGCCAAAGTTATGGATAATAAACAGCGAGCACAGGAAAGAATCCCCTACCATGAGAGAATCATGATTAACAGCACGATTACCGTTCAGTCGATTGATATAAGTAAAGGCGGTCTGTATGTGCATACCGATCACCCTTTTCAGGCTGGCAGCGTGGTTGAGATCAGTTTGCCGATTGATAGTGAAGAATTAAAAATTAAAGCGAGAATTAAATACGAGCATGCAGGAGTCGGGATAGGGCTAAGATTTATAGATCTGGATGATATCCAGAAAGCTAAAATTGAAGAATTAATAGAGGATATAAAGAGAAAACCTCCCATGCCGAAAAGGGACAAACCAGGGGTCCTGTTAGTTGACGATAATACCATGTCCCGAAAAATCATGAAAAGCGAACTAAGCCTTGAAGGTTTCTGGGTTGTCGAAGCGACGAATGGAATCGACGCCATCAAGGCTCTTGAAGAGCAGCCGGTTGACATAGTGGTTATTGACCTTTTTATGGATAAAACGGACGGATTTGAAGTACTGTCAGCAATAAGAGGTTCACCTGAATGGAAAGACATCCCCCTGATAGTTTTATCTAAAAAATACACAGACGATGTGCGGGACGCGGTTACCAGTGCCGGTGCAGATGATTTTCTTTTAAAAATGGTGACCCCGCCTTCTAAATTAGCCGAAGTTCTGAGAAAATTCCTGCA
This sequence comes from uncultured Nitrospirales bacterium, assembly GCA_964347425.1. Taxonomy (GTDB): domain Bacteria; phylum Nitrospirota; class Thermodesulfovibrionia; order UBA6902; family BMS3Bbin08; genus CAYFYW01. Next base: position 11,825 of record CAYFYW010000212.1, on the reverse strand, counting down.
GCAGAAAACAGATGCCGATAGAAAATAATTTCTGACATACATATCCAGGATAAAGTATTTATGGAGGCTGAACACCTCATAAGCACAATGAATCGCTGGCTTTTAACGTAGGAGATAGCAGGAGATAGTATTTTCATTCATTCTCATCCCTCGACTTCGCTCGGGTCTCCGAGGCGTTTATTCAGTGAAACATATTTCACTGAATAAACGAAACCATTCAAATACTATCTCCTGCTCTGCAGATCATCAGGGGTTTAGTTATGTTTATCAGGCATCTCTACAGGTCATCGACCGGCCTGCCTGATTATGATTGTTTTGGACGGCAGTGAATTTTTAACTTTTTCATGAAATACATAATCATAGGCAACGGTGTTGCAGGAACATCGGCAGCCTCTCAAATCAGGAAAATAGACCGGAGCGGCGAAATAACTATCCTCACTGACGAGTCGTATCCTTTTTACAGCCGCATAAGATTAATAGACTATCTTGCAGGGGAAGTAGGTGAAAAAGGATTAATTATCCATGAAGACATATGGTATAAAAAAAATAATCTTAACCTTTTGCTGAACACACGTGTTTCTGAAATAGATAACAATAAAAAACAGATCATAACTGAAAAAGGAGAAGTGCTGGAATATGGCAAACTGCTTCTTGCAACAGGCGGGATTTCTTTTATCCCGCCTATAAAGGGTTCTGACAAGAAAGGGGTATTTACCTTAAGATCATTAAGGGACGCTCGGGAAATTATAGAGTACGCAGGAGCTATCAAAAAGATCCTTCTTATCGGGGGCGGTGTGCTCGGTCTTGAGGCAGGTAACAGTCTGAGAAAAACAGGGCACGAAGTGACTGTAGTCGAATTTTCCCACCGCCTTCTCCCGAGACAGATGGACACTGAAGGATCTGAAATACTCAAGGACCAGCTGGATAGCATGGGTTTTACCTTTTACCTCGGGGCAAAATCCAGGGAGATATTGGGGGATGATAAAGTTCAAGGTATCCTTCTTGAAGACGGAACAAAGATTGACTGCGAATTAGTAATCATCTCTGCCGGAATAAGGCCCCGGGCAGAATTAGCCAGAAAACTTGGTCTTACAATTAACAGGGGTCTGGTGGTCAATGAAACAATGGAAACAGAGATAAAGGATATTTATGCAGCAGGAGATTTAATAGAGCACAGGGGGATATTTTACGGTATATGGCCCGCGTCTCAGAAGCAGGGAGAAATTGCGGGGGAAAACATGGCCGGGGGCAGTGCAGTGTACGGGGGCACAACACCATCAAATGTCCTGAAAGTCGCAGGCATTGACCTTGCGGCTGCAGGAGATATAGATGTTGAGGGCAAATCCGAATCCATCGTTCATAAAGATAGGGCTAAATACATATATAAAAAGCTCGTTATAAAAGACAACGTGCTCGCAGGATGTATTCTGTACGGAGATAATTCTCATTACAGAAACGTTGTCAAGGCTATAGATGAAAAGAGGGGTATAGAAAGCATAAGAAAAGACCTTGAGAAGTGGGATTTAAGCGGACTGTAAGCGAAAAAAATCAAAATTCAAATATCAAAAATCAAAATCAGGGAGCAAAATCTTTTTTAAGGGGGGGTTATGATTACAAAGATCCTTGTGACAACAGATGGTTCGGAAACAGCGCAGAAAGCAGTTAAATATTCGGTCGGGCTCGCAAAACAGACAGGTGCAACTTTAATATTACTTAATATAGTCGATAAAAGTCCTTTTGTTACTAAATCAATCCCCGCCATAGAAACCAAAACCCGTGTAACAGTGCCGCTTGAAGATTACCTGAGACAGGCCGCTGAAACGTATATTAAAGAGGCTGCAAAATTATGCAAGAAGAATAATATCAAAACAAAAAAAATTATAAGAAGCGGGCACCCCGTTGAAGAAATAATAAAGGAAGCAAAAAAATCAAAGGTTGATCTGATTGTAATGGGCTCCCACGGCAAAAGTGCCATAAAGACAGCATTTCTCGGGAGCGTAACATTTGGAGTTATACATAAAGATACAAAATTCCCTGTTCTTGTAATTAGAAAGTGAAAGGATGGCCGGTCTCAATAGAGTTGTAATTTTGTTATGACATACTGTCATTGTACTTGAAAATAAAGTTTGTTCTACATATAATTTATATGAAGCGTCATAAATAATTACGCATTCATATGATTACACAGATTAATTACTCAGATTATACAGATAAACCAAGTCTTTAGTCGGAGTAATCGTTCTACAAAATTTTGATTATTGAGTAAAATTTAAGAGGAGGAAAGCATGAAAAAACTGGTTTTATTAGCTATTATCCTGTTACTTGCTGCTCCGGCTTTTGTCTCTGCAGGTCACAATCTCCGCTACTCCATTATGGTATCCAAGTTTGAAAACCGTTCCAACTGGTCCGGTCAATGGAACCTTGCTGATACCTTTGGCGCAGTACTCACAGACAGCCTCCAGCAGACAGGGAAGTTTATCGTCCTGGGTGAAAAGGATATGAGGCAGGAGGCTCTGGCCGAACAGGATTTTGGCGCTTCAGGCAGGACTGCCGGCGGAAAGAAAAAGCCCAGGATGGGGCAGATGACCCCTGCTCAAATCCTCGTTAAAGGAGAGATTACACACTTTCAGCACTCAACAACCGGAGGTTTAGGCGGCCTAAGGATTAAGGGTTTTAAGCTTGGAGGGGGAACCGACAAAGCAGAGATAAACGCTGTAATATATGTTGTGGACTCAACCACCGGCCAGGTCTTATCATCCAAGAAGGTTGTGGGCGAGGCCTCAAGGACGGGTCTTGATATTGGATTCTCGGACAGGGACTGGGGAGCAGACCTCGGTGGATTCAAAAAGACAAATGTCGGAAAAGCTGTAGAGGCGGCAATCGATAAGGCAGTCCAGTTCATAAGCCATCAGATAGAAGATATACCATGGGAAGGAACTGTTATATTAGTGAAGGGCGGTAAAATATATGTAAACAGGGGAGAGAGAGACGGGGTTTCCAGCGGTCAGAGCTTTGTTGTGGGTGATACAGAGGAGCTCAGAGACCCTGACACAGGAGAGCTTCTCGATGTATCCATGGAAAAAGTGGGAACGATCGTTATACAGACCGTAAAGCAAAAGGTTTCTATTGGAAAGGCTACCAAGGGTGCCGGGAATATACAAAAAGGGATGACTATAATGGTGCCTTGATTTTTTTACCTTCGGAATAATGAGAAAATTATGAAACTCCCCGAATACATAACAGAGGACGAAGTCAAAAGAGTCTGCAAAGAACTGAATATCAAGGACTGGTCTGCACTGAAAAAACCTGTGGTACAACCGGAAGAAGCAGAGGTAATCTTAAAAGAGGTTAATGTTGAAGGCATGAATATTGACCTTGAGGACTTCTGCAGAGGACTCGAGGTTGAACTTGAACACGGTACAATGTTTAAGGATGCGAACGTAACAAATAATCATCCGGTTCTGACGGGTAAAATCGTACTGGCTCACCTCAAGGAATCTCGGGATTATTACAAGCGTCTTGAAGTTGCCGAGCTTGAGGGCGATTTGCTCAAGGCGGTCGCAGCCAAAAATGAAGATAAAGTCCAGGCCTTATATAAGAAACTCGCCGAGGCAAAACGCATCCTGAGCCAGGCAGAATCTGAGCAGTTTATGTAACTGCATGAGGTGCGTTACATCCCGTCATTCCACTACACATACATCTGCATTATCATGATACATCTGATTCATATCTATTGAGGAGTTCCCGTTCATGTCAACTCCAAAAAAGAAGGTGCCAAAAAATCTTTTTTGCCACAGAGTTCTCAGAGAAAACAAAACATATTTAATTTAAAATGTCTAAGGATGTAAAAAAAGTGATCGATGTTCAAGTTGATGCGGGATTTAAGGTAAAAAAGGCGTCCCGAAATACAGGACGCCTTTTTTGTGTCTTCCTGATAACTTCTTACTTCACTTCTCTTATCTTAACTGACTTTAAGGTTTTTTGAGATAAAGCTCCCAATAACCCTTATCTTCAACTTTAACGGATTCGAACTCAAATCCCTGTTTTTCAGCATATTTAGGAATTGTGTCTTCAGCAGATGCCGGAGCATCACAAAGTACTTTTAGCAGTGTCCCTCCCGGTGCTTTCTCCAGCGTCTTTTTTGTTATTACAAGCGGGTAAGGACAAACCCTCCCCAGTACATCAAGTACTTGAGTTGGTTCCTTTGACTTTAAATCAGCCATAATTGCCTCCCTATGTTTTTTTAGTTTAAAAGAAAAGTAGATGGTTCATTTCTTCCATCATTTTAGCTATATCCTGAAAAGGAACAACTTTGACCTTCATGTCAGCCCCAAATTCTTCGGCATCCAGAACAATGTCATTTTCAGACAGGCCAAATTTTTCAAGGTCCTCCTTACATACAAGGACATTCAGGTCAACGAGAAGAGACATCTTAATGTGTGATTCTGTGCTCGAAAGGTCGTAATTCTCCATCGCTTTCTGATTTTTTATACAATTCAGTACGCCGTCGCTTATAAAGGCAACATCTGCCGTAACCAAATCACCTTCATTTAAATAGACTTCCACACTCTGTGATGCAATTGCATGAGTAAGAGCGAGTTTCGGGTTTTCACTTTTATATGGGGGTCTCTGAACGATAAATCCAAGTTTCGTAGTTGCCATTATCACTCACCTCCTATATGAAGGACCCTGTCAGCGTCAAAAGCACTTGCAAGATACCAGTCCATACTGTGTCTTTTAAAGCCTTCCATGGTATTTTCTTTATGATAGCCTCTTGCTTCCGCACATGCCTCACAAGCTGTAACATTGAGCCCTTTCGCCATGAGTTCCTTCAAGGGCTTTTCGAGATAAGAATAATCCTTAAAGGGTCTCTGGTCCTGGATTGACAGCATTGTTGCATTACCCGAAACCCATAAGTCCACTTTATGACCCTTGTCTATCGCAGCGCCCGCGAGCTTTACCGCAAAATCAAGATTCAAGGACCCGACAAGTGAAGCAAAACAACCTATTGTAAGCTTTCCCATATCGCAGTATCCTCCTATAACCAGGCCGTTTTTTCGTAGTCATTAAATATCAAATCGACTACGTCATTAATAGTCACAACTTTTACCTTGCTGTCGACGTCTGAACTGCCCAGACCCCTCGTTTCGAGATCCTCTGAAAGTGCGTACAAATCAGCAGATGTTTTCAGGAGGGGAGAGGGATTTCCATTCTCTTTAGTGGTAGCGTGATAAACACCATTCTGTACTAATATTATCCCCATTTTTTCAGGCTTTAACTTCTCAAGGGTGTCGACAGTAATCCTGTAATCACTTACAAAGACAGCTAATTTCATGAGAATCCTCCTCATGTGGAAATAATGTTGGTGAGAAACAAAAAAATTTTATACTGAACTTATATTTTTGTCAAGAAAGAATGGACTTATAAAAATTACTTATATATTAATTTCTTCTCCTGACCGGATATTCTCTCAGGCAAACCCGCTTTGTGCACTGACCCGTTTACATACAATCAATATTTTCTTGTCCAGAATGTTTCAACAAGACCCACTCTCCACATACCCCCTTCTTTAAACATCTTTAATATTGCCGGATTTTCTGATTTTTTGTATGTGATGATTATTTCAGCTTGATTTTTTTTAATAAAACCCATTTCCCATCTGCTCTGTTCCAGGATCATGTCAGGATCAAAGTTATTATGAAAGGCAATCCAGTAGTTTGAAAACATTGCTCCGTTACTCTTAAAATCTTTTATAATCGTTTTTTTTTCAATCCCCAATCCCATTTTTTTAGAGTCTTTATAGACATCATCAATTATTTTCTCATGCGATTCCTCAGACAATAAGTCCCATGCGGCTCTGTAGTCCTTCACTCTTAATGAGATAAAGAATTTCTCAGCTGAATCAAGAATTAAATCGATGGATTCTTCTCCGTGTTCGGCATGTGTGAAGCGAGGATTCGGGATGACACCAAGAATGAGGGAAAGAATAAAAATTAGTGATACTGTTGATTTTCCGTGTTTCATATCTCTGTCTTTAATCTCCTTGACCCCCTGCCCGCCGGCCCGCTTCGCAAATCGAGGCAAGCAGGCAGGCTTGAATCCCGAAAAGGGACAGGCCAACTTTTCTGGAGATGATCAATCTTTTTTATTTATTATTCCCTGTAGCTCGAAGCGAATCCCGGAATCGGGTCGTACGGGGATAATGGTGAATTGATTCATTGAAAAGAAATGGGGCTGTCTGAAGAACAGCCCCATTTCTTTAGTATAAATAATATCTTTTGAGAACGTAACTGTTTAGTGTCCCCCTGTACTCTCGGTTGATTCTGATACGGCAAACGCTGTTCCGGTAGCTGCAACAACAAATATTACTGCAAGTGCCACGGTTCCAATAGAAGTGCCGGTTTCAACTGTGTGACCTGCGGTTGAGCCGCTTTTAAGGGCTGCTATTGCCGAGCCTGCCTCCGTATACCCTGCTTCATCGAGTGCTGCCGCAAGTTTTGACTGATCAGCAGCTATATACCCGATAACATCACCTGTTTTTTCCATTATCGGTAAGGCCACTTCAGTTTCTGAAAGAGCCGGGGCGTCTGTACCTTTCAGATATACTCCGCCGGCATTTGCTGCAATCTCCTTTGCATTTTCAACTGACGGTATTTTTTCAGTGACCCTGTCCAGCGCAGACGTCTGTGATACAAATCCAAAATTAAACATCACGAATGCGAAAACTACCAGTAAGGCTATGACTTTCCTCATCTTTCCCCCTTTCTTTTAAATTACTTATTTTCCGGTATTCAAAAAATACCTTTTAAGACCGGTAATATTTTTTATTTTGGCACCTTAAGCGTGTTTTACGCTTCCCTGTGAAAGTATTGCCGCCGTCAGTTAGAATTAAACATCATTTTTTTGTCTTTGTCAAGAAAAATCTTTACGTTTCTGTCCATAAAATCAAACAGCGTGCCAAAGTGGTCTATGTCCTGTCCGGTGTCTCTCGTCCATGGGGAGATTTCATACCTGTAAGCAGTTCTTGAGTCAGAACCCTGAAATAACCTTATCGGGATTGATATGCCAATTCCTTTGTCCCGGTAACCATCGTTGAAATCATCTGTAAAAGCAGACGTATCCGTAACAGTATACCATGCCATGAGGATTATGCCGTTTATAGATTTTGACACTGAAAACCTCACGCCGTTGTCGCCTGCCAGAAATCTGCCGGCTTTGATATCTATTGAAATTTCCTGATCAGGGAGGTTAAGACGTGTATTTATGAATGCGGTTGTATAGATATCTTTGACATCATTGCGCTTCAGGTTAAAAGGCTGTTTAATATCCCTTTTTTTTACCGCACTTCCGCTTAAACCCAGAAGTATTCTGCCATCAAGAACAGGCATTGCAACCTCTGCGTCAATACCTGCATACTGAACCTCCAGGAATCCTGCGGAGACCTTACCATATATGTGCGGGGTCAGTTTTTTTATCTGGTCAAAGAGCAATCTGTCAAGTGCAAACCTCTCCTGTGTATACAGAACAAGGTCTGACCTGACCGGGATGGAAAAAGGCTCATTAACAGAAGAAATATTGTTTATGGGGTATGTTGAAAGCCCGGTGACAAAAGATGCACCTTTCCAGGGGTGGTAGCTCATCGATCCCGAGACGCCTAATCTATATTTGAAAAAACCTGACGGATCATTCAGGAATGTCTCTAAAGATGGTCTAAATCTGTATCTGAAGGATTTTTTATGTCTTCCCGGTATATCCAATGTCTTCAATACATCGGTGTTTATCTCTGATACATAGAGGAATTCGTTCAGCGTGAGTTCACCGGAATAATAGTTATTGATATCCGCTTTCAGAGCTGAAAAATCAATTATCGGGACTCCGTTTTCCTTGAGGATAATATGAATTTTCCGGATATGTTCGGGAACAGCTTGAATAACTGCAGTGAGAATCCTTCCCAGTGCTTTTGTATTATAAAAATATTTTTCATTCTGTGCCTCTATCCATAACTCATCCCCCTGCATGAGAATGCCGATATCACTAAAACCCGAAAAGTATAATGCCTTTGTGATTCTTTCAGACAGTGGATTCAATCTGTCCTCAAGGGTTTCCCTGTAGGGGCGGTCGTATATCGGTATCAGGGTTTTGCCGATATCAAATGTCAATGATACGTCAACACCTATCTGTTCGCCCCTTTGATAGCTTACATCAATTTCTGACCACCTTGTAGGTTTGTATCGGAAGCCAAAATTATATTTTGAAGGAACAGGATCGTTGAAGTATTTCTCCTGTGCAGGGTCTCTTGTCTGTGCGTGATATTTTATCGGGCTGTATTCCAACATCAATGCATATTTTTCAGAAGGCGCAAACTGAATACCCCAGAAAAACTTCGAATCTTCCAGCCATCCCATTGGGTCGCTCAGCATCTCAAATTTCATTCCTTCGCCTGCTGAAGGAAGCGGTTCTTTGCCAAACCTGCCGTTGCCGAACCCAAGTGTAAAGTCAAAAGGGTATATCTGTTTACTCACTACAACGTATTGGGACGGATAAACCCTTGTACCGTGGGGGTCCATGAATCCAACTGCAAAAGCAGGCATATATTTACCCTCGGGGATGAGCTGGTATTTCAGGTCTATTGTTTTGTCTTTAAAATTGCCATAGTCCTGTGTTAATGCAGGGACCCTTAGAACTTCAGTTATTCTTCCATTTACCTCCAGCCCTTTAACTGGACTTACCGCACCATAGAAGTATCTGTAAGGATCTATCTGGCTGGCACCAATGCGGTAGCTGTTTTCCCTCATCACTCTTGCTGTTGGAATTTCCATGAGGCCTGTGCCGCCATAGTTTGAGGGATATATGAAGGGTTCATCAGATGCATGTGATGGGGTAAGGAGCAGGCAGTAAGCGGTCAGCAGTAAGCAGTACGCATGAAGCCTCCCAGGACACATTACTTTCTGTTTTTAACTGTCTGTATGCAGGACTTTTCCGGTTTATCAATCATGCCGTATAAGATTCTTTTAACTTCATCGTAACTCTCCACTATACTGCATCCTAAGTGCTTGCTCCTTACTCCTTACTGATTGCTGTTTCTGGGGGTATGAAGGGTATCGCGTTAGAAAAGATTGACAATCACACCTGCAGCCAACGTAATCTGATAGAGAATCTGCGTTATGTCTTTAATCTCTCTTAACCATGCGATACGTTCTAATTTTTCAGGGACGACAATTGTATCTCCCGGTTCAATCTCTTCTATTTCCTCACCAAAGCCTGCTATTTCCCATCTGGATTTGGAGGAATTCCAGCTGAACAACCCGCCAGACAGTTTTCTTGCGGTGCCGTCAACCTTCAGGACATACACATTCTTTTTGTCTGCATGCCTTGTATATCCACCTGTTAATTCTATATAGTCCTTGTAGTCCAGATTTCCGGAATAAATGAAACTGCCCTGCGACATCACCGCTCCCATAACATTTACAATACTGTTTTTCACCGGGATATAAAGCTTGTCACCCTCCTCAAGCTCGATATCGTATTCACTGCCCTTTAATAATCTCAGGTGGGCAAGGCGTATGGACAGCCTGCCAAGCGGCTCTATTTTTTTCATCGATTCTATAAGTTTTCTCTGCTGCTCTAACTCCGCTTTCTTGGCTTCTATTTCTTCCCTGGACAGTGCGGTAGATATCTGTGCAGATCCTGCGGTCAGGATTTCTCTTTCAAGTCTTTCAATCATCTCGTCAAGCCCTTTTTTCTGCAACTCCCTGACCCGGGTTCTGGTAAATACGGCCCCCCGTAAATAAGCCGTATCGGTATAGCCTCCTGCCCTTTTGATAAGCGAAGACAGCCTCTCTCCTTTCGTGATCGAATAGGTGCCGGGGAATGTAATCTCTCCCTGGATGGTTACCGTCTGGTAGAGCATCCATTCAGGAACAGCACGTACAAAGAGATAATCGTTTGCCTGAAGGACGACATTGTTTTCCGGCTCCCCGGCTAAAGCCTTCCCGATATCAATCACGATCTTCTCGGTTTTCGGTCCTTCATCTGTAACATATAATCTTGTTAATTCAGCTTCTTTGTTGTATGCATAGTATTTAAGACCGCCGGCTATTGAGATTAAATCTTTAACCGTCATTCCCGGGCTGGCCCCGTACTCGCCCTGTCTCTGCACTGCGCCGACAAGTCTTACGACTGCCCTGTCCTGGGCAATCTGAAAGACTTTTACCACGTCTCCGGATTGAAGCGTAATATCTTTATCCGCTATCTCGTTTAAATTGGCGTCAAATACTATCTGCCGCCCCTTTTCAACTATTTTCTCTATCTGCACCCTGCCTTTAAAGGCAACGGCACTCAGACCCCCGGCCATCTCTATTAACTGTGGGATTGTGGTCCTGCCCTTCATCTCGTATATTGCAGGGTTATTTACGCTCCCCGAGATACCGGCAAGAGGCCCGACGGGCGGAATGAATATTACGTCTTCAGGCATGAGCCTTATATCATTTGCTCTATCTCCTTTGAGCAGAAAATCATACATATCAAAATGTACAATGGTCTCACCGTTTCTCTTTACCTGTATGTCCCTCATTGACCCGGTTTTGCCAGGTCCACTGGCCTCAAACAGGGCATTGATAAGCGTGGAAAGGGAAGAAATTGTATAAGCACCCGGGCGCCGGGCATTGCCGATCACATAAATCCTGATCGTCCTCAACGAGCCCATGCTTACATTCATCTCAAACCCTGTATAGTATTTTGAAAACTCTTTAAAAAGGACTTCTTTTAATTCCTTAAACGTAAGCCCGGTAACCCCGATGATACCGACCTTGGGCAGGTTGATGTTGCCGTCCCTGTCAACAATAACATTCCAGAGCCCCTCTATCTTCCCCCATACCGCAATCCTTATTTCATCTCCGGGTCCAAGCACATAATCCGGTCCAACAGGCACGTTTTCAAGGGGTGCAAAGGTTGAAGGCTGCTGCATAAAGAGGTCATAACCGAACTGCCTGATGCCAACAGTAGTTGTAAACGGGCTTTGTATCCCCAGGATTTTAAATGCCGTTGATAACTGCTCCTGCGTTGCAATCAGGAACCCGGCGTCTATTATCGCGCCGGCAAGCTCATCCATTTTTTCAGTTGGTTTACCTGGAATTTTCTTGGATTCATCCGTTTTTTTTGCGGCTTTGTCGTCCTCAGGGACCTTAACGATTCTTACGGTAAGCTTGATTTTCCCGGGGGGCGGGGGCTGCATCGCTTGAGAGAACACAATCCCGTATTTCTGCAGAATTTCTAATTGTTTTTCAGTGATGTCTATTTTTTCTGCGATATATTGTTCAAATTCTGACAATGTTTCAACAGCAGGTTGCAAAGGGATTAGAGGTTCCTGCTCTGAAGTAGCCGGCTTTTTTGGCGGAGGAAGGAGTTGAGGTTGACGCTGAAGTGAAGGGATAGGGGACAATAACGGAGTTATATCAATCTGCTGGGCATGAGTAGAAGCGGATATCAGCAGTATGGTCAAAAGATAAAGTGTAAAACGGCGCAGTTTTATCATCCAATTTTCCCTCCAGAATTTCCGTCACCGGGAGAAGTAACAGGCGTGAAGCCTGCAACGTGTGCCTATTCTAAACAGTACACCTGAATTATTTCAAGGCAAACGATAAAATGAATATCTCTTCCGTGGTCTCCTTGACCTTATAATCTGCAGGTTTTCAATGAAAACTCCCATTAAGGACACAACAATGCAAAAGACAAACAACATCAGCCACGCATCATAACTGTAGAGCACAAAAGCAAGCAGGGACATAAGACACGAGAGAAACCAGATTTCCTTTACCACGCGGGTT
>CAYFYW010000211.1:0-9985 GCA_964347425.1 uncultured Nitrospirales bacterium | reverse complement strand
ATGTTCCTCTGTGCTGACACGCCGGCATGAGCATTTCGTAATTGGAATTTGATTCTTTGATATTATAGAAGGAGAAAAACCCCTTTATGTAAAGAAGCCTACCACTCAGTTACTTTATTGTCAAGAAAGAAAGTCTTTCAAACCGGAAATACTTGCTTTATGGACAGGGATATCCTTGCACTTCAGGGTGATTCAACGCGGGGTTCTATCGATTATCAACAATCCTCTCAGACTTTCACGGGTTTCCAGACATTGATTTCTTCCCCGATGGAATTTTCAATGGCAATCTGTCTTCGTTCTATCTCCACGACTAAAACCGGGTAGCTCTGGTGAAGCTTTATCTCGGCTCCCGGGTTCAACCCCAGGTTAAGCAGTTTGTGGGTCCGGCCGTCGTCCTTTGTATTTAGAAAGGCGATTTTTGCGGTACTGCCCACCTTCATTTTCGTAACAGGAATAACCACACTTTTGACAGAGCTTCGTGCCTCAACGCAGCATTTTCCCTGAGGAATGGACTCGCCGTGAGGGCATTTGTGCGGATGGCCTAACAGGATGCAGATCGAATCAACCAGTTCGGGAGACAGAATATGCTCGAACTCACAGGCAGCCTGTTCGATATCGGAAAGTTTTTTCCCGAGAACATCGTTCATAAGGCGCTCCGCGAGCCTGTGCCGACGGATTATACCTTTTGCCTTCTCCTTTCCCTTATCGGTAAGGACAATATTCTCTTCATCAAAGTTAAGGATGCCGTTTGATGCGAAATCATACAAGGATTTCTCATGCTCACGGTTCTGGTCGTGCTCTCTCAAAAGAGAGAGCGTTAATTCATGCTTTTCGCTCAGGTGCCATAAGATTTCCAGCAATTCATCTTTACGAAACTCTTTTATATCTTTCATGGTTTTATCCCTCCTGAGAATTACCCAAGCCTTATGAGAAAATTAACCAGTCCTCCTACAAGGATGGCAATCAAGATAATAACAATATTCATACCTATAGCCCAGTGCGATCCAAGCTCCTTGATCATCACCATAGTATTTGAAATGCAGGGGATGAACAGGGTAATAACCACGAGGCCGGTAATAGTCTGAAAATAATCCACTGCTCCGGTGTCTACCATATCTTTAAAATAAACGGCCCCCAGTTCCCTCCGGGACAGCACCAGGATAAATACTTCCGTAATCCTGTCCGGGAGAGAAAGGAATCCGACAACAACAGGGTGAAAGGCCGCCTTAATCAACTTGCGCAGGCCTGTTTTATCCAGCACAAACATCAGAGCTGCACCCAGGACAAAGAGGGGCAGCGCTTCGACAAGGAACCACTTGACCCTGTAGTAAGTCTTCAACAAGATAGGGCGTAAACTCGGCAGGCGAAAAGGGGGCAGCTCCAGGATGAAATCGGATTTTCGCATCGTGGGAACCAGTTTATTTAATCCTATACCGCAAAGGATCTGAGTGGCAAACACGGCTGTCAGAGTAATCAGCAGCACCGAAAACGGGGCCGTTGCCATGATTGCCAGCAGCACACCGAGCTGAACCGCGCACGGGATGCCCAGTGCGATTAAAAACGATGCCACCAGTCTCTCCTTTTTGCTTTCGAGCATCCGGCTTGTCAGCGTAGCCATGGTGTTACAACCGAAACCCAGTACAAGCGGGAGAACCGATTTGCCGGTCAGGCCGAAAATGGAAAGAAACCTGTTCAACAGCACGCTCAAATTCGGCAGGTATCCTACATCTTCAAGAAAGCTCGTAATCAAGAAAAATACTATAAGGATGGGTACAACTGTTCCTATGGCATTAAAAACCCCCATTGACAGAATTCCGTAATTGCCCACTGCAAACTCATTCAAGATCGGGTAAGCGGCAAACAGCGAAGAGATCGCATCTGTTGACGGTCCGAAAATCCAGCTATCCAGGGTATCCGCCATTTTTGTAGCGATGGTCCCAACTCCGTAGAAAGTAGCCCAGAGGATCAGCAGCAGGATTGGCCAGCCCAGAACAGCGTGGCGTGAAGCCCAGGCGGTTTTTTGTGCAAATCCCGATACAGTAAAAGTCGCTTTTGTAATTGCTTTTTCTGCCACCATGTCAGCCCATGCTTCGCGGGTATTGAAGATGGCCTGCCTGATTCTTGTTGCCGGGGTTTTTCTTAAAATCCCGCTTAAAATACCGTTTGCCTTTGAAAGAATTTCGGTTCCGTACCTGGATTCTATTAATCCGGAAATGTTATCTTCTTCCATCAGGTACAGCAGCAGTACGCCCTTAGACGGTCGGTTTTCAGCGGGAAACAGCCTGAGCAAATCTTCTACTGCCTCTTCTATAAAGACCGGATACTGTACCCGGGCGCCCCGCGAATGAGTGGACTTAAGCGCGTTCCTCAGTTTTTTCAGACCTATTCCGTGAACCGCGGCAGTCTCTATCACAGGAGAACGTACTTCCTTGGATAATTCCGCAGAATCGATTACCACGCCTTTTCTCGCAGCCTCATCTGCCATATTGAGACAGAATACAGAAGGTATTTCAAGTTCAAAAAGCTGCGCCAGCAGTACCAGGGTGAGTTTTAATCGCGTTGCATCCCCGCAGAAAAGTATCAGTTCCGGATGCTCGTTTAATAGAATATTGCGTGTGACAAGTTCGTCCTCTGAGAATATATTCAATGAGGAAATTCCCGGCGTGTCGATGACTTCAAACGGTTTTCCACCCAGGGTTATATCTTTCCGGATAACCGAGATTGTGGTCTGCGGGTAATTGGCAACAGGCGAGTACGAATTGGTGAACTTATTAAACAGTATGCTTTTGCCCACATTGGTCTGGCCAACGATGGCAATCTTGTTCTTGTGCAAAAGGAGGGATGATGCATCGTCTTTTTCAGCGGTTTGATGATAACCGGAATTCATATGACACCGTATATTTCAGAGTTAATTTTGGTCTTTATTGGATTTAATCGTCAGATTTTAATCGCTATGAAATTACCTGCTATGCCGAGCCTGAAAATTTATCGTTTAAAGATAAAAGAACAAATTCTTTCAGTTAACCTGAACTTAATATAATATTCTTAAGCTACTAATATTGTCAAACAAGCAACAGGGCAGGGTGTGGTAACTGTCCATCATTCCGACTCTTGTCCCTGCTATGTCAGCGACCAATCCGGAATCGTAAAACATCATAGCACGTCCCTTAGAGAAAAGGGTATACATCGGCAAATAGCGTCAGAGTTATTATACCGTAAGATCGAGGCACTCGTAAGCCGAATTGAAAACATATATCAACAATGAAGATTTGCATTTGATTGCGTCATCTCGCAAATAAAGGATCCTTATCAATTCTACAAGTATTCTTTATAGTTATTGACGCCTGAGGGATTTTGTGATAAGGTGTTTTACACAGGGGTTCTTGATCGGGAGGGGGACGGCGCCGTGTCTTTTGATTTCAAAATAACCGAGCTGCCAAAGGAAAAGCATTTCAACACAATTCAGGAAGGAGGAAAAAATCTTCAGGTTGCAATGTACAGTGTTCGCTATGACTTTTATGGCGATATTATTCTTCAGTTCATCTGCAATATCCAATGATTTTGATGCTATCGAAAGAATGTCCCCACTTTCTTCACAAAACGAGTCAATTGTTTCACGAGATGAAAACGTTACCCACTTTTTAAAGCCGAACGGACAATTTGGAATCGGTTATCGGTGTGGCACCTTGCCGCCAAAGACAGAAGAAGCGGAAGCAGTCCAACAAGCAATCGACGAACTCAAAATGAGCGGTTTTTCCGGGGATATGTTCCCATCAACCGTTTATATTCCTGTTGTATTCCATGTTGTCAGGCATAATGACGGTATAACAGGAGATGTGACGAATGAACAGATTCAGGAACAGTTGAATGTTCTTAACAGTTCGTATGCTCCTCTTGGATATCAGTTTGTCCTGCAAAGCATAGATCGAACCAATAATACCGCATGGTCAAAGCAATCGAATTTTTTTGTTGAATTAGCCATGAAAGAGGCTCTGGCTGTGAGTCCTGCTACAACGCTGAATGTCTACATTTGTGATTTAGATTACGATCTTCTGGGATGGTCCTATCTTCCGGATACTTTTCCTGAGAATAGCTTTTTGCATGGAGTCGTCATACTCTATTCTTCACTGCCTGGTGGTAGTGCATTTCCTTTCAATGAGGGTGATACCGCGACTCATGAAGTGGGTCATTATATGGGTCTGTATCATACGTTCGAAGGTAGCTGCGCGAGTCCAGGCGACTATGTTAGTGACACGCCGGCTGAAGCGATACCTTCCTCTGGATGCCCAATAGGCAGAGATACTTGTCCGGCAGATCCGGGTGCAGATCCCGTTGAGAATTTCATGGATTATTCATATGACAGTTGCTTGATCGAGTTTACCGCAGGGCAGTCTGAACGCATAGAAGCCGTGCTTCAGATTTACAAGCCGACATTACTATCGGGTTCCGTAGCGATCCCCGACATCAAAGCCAATGATTCGGATGTACCGGTGACAATAGCCCAAAGTGGTTCCCTTGCTATAACTGTGGAGCTTCATTCTGGAACTCATTCAGGCGAAAACGCGGACTGGTGGGTGTTAGCGAATTCACCTTTTGGCTTGTACCGTTACAATATAGACACAGATACCTGGCAGACAGGTATAGCAGTGACCTATCAAGGACCGTTGTTTGACCTGAGTCTGTATGAAGTTCTCAATATGACAGGATTACCTGTGGGCACTTATGCATTCTATTTCGGGGTTGATTTGGTGATGGACGGCGCAATAGATTATGATCAGCTGTATTATGACAGGGTGGTAGTTATTGTAGAGTAGGCTGTGGGGTCAGGTCTCAACATTTGACCCCACATTTTTCACTCAGAGCGTTCTCTTAAAGGTCACTATCGCTATCCCCATCATAACAGCGGTAAAAACCACTAAAAACAGTATATCTCCCGCAACAATTTTAAGACCCGCACCTTTAAAAAGGATTGACTTCAGTGCATGCACCGCGTACGCCTCCGGGTTTACTTTTGCAAATGCCTTGAGCCAGCCCGGAAAGCTCTCAACCGGATATACGGCACCGCTCGGGAAAAAGAATATGACATTTAAAAAGCCGCTGAAGATACCTACAATTCTCGGATGAGTAGCCCTCCCCAGGAGAACAAACATCATGCTAAGGAGCGCCAGCGTTGTCAGTAATATAATAATAATTATGGATATCCCCTGGTCCAGTCCCCTTGAGAAAGGAATACCCGTTATTATCATGCTGATTGCAAAGACTACAGAGGCCACAATTGTCGTAATTGAAAGGCCGCTCACCACGAGACCTGAGACGATTTCAGTTCGTGAAAGAGGCGTCAGTAAATAGCTTTCATCGATTCCAAGAAATTTGTCCATAACCAGGTTAAAGACACCCGATGTCATGGTACCGAGAAATATCGCCATTATGACAACACCCGGGACAAGTGACTGGTAGTAATCGACCAGGCCGTAAAGATCTGTCTCTCTCAGATAAATTTCATCAGGCTTCTCCCTTATTGATGCATACTCCTGTCTGACAGCGCGTATGACCCCGTTGACCGTGTTTCTTATGGTCTCGGTTGAGATGCTGTCTGTATTGTCCATGAATAAACCGACCTCCGGATTTTTCTTCAGGAATATTCTCTTTGTGAAATCCGGCGGAATTATCAGGGCGGTCTTGTAAGTACCGTTCCTCACACCCTCAATAGCGCTTTTCTGGTCCTTCAGAAGGATAATTTTAAAAGTCCTGGCGCCAGCCTCTACTGCCTTCAGATTTTCAATGAGGCGCAGAGCATATGTGCCCGGGTCCTGATTTACAATTGCCAGGTTAAGGTCCTTGAGCTTTCCCTGAAATGAATTGCCCAGAATAACGAGGTAGAGCAGGGGCATTACAAGACTCATGACCAATACTACAGGGTTGCGCCTGAATTTTTTTATATCTCTCTCTATCACCGCTATGAGTTTTGTCATATCTCACCTTCCAAACTTCTGCGGAACACCGGCACCAATCAGAAAACTCACCTTCTTCGCCTCCTCCTCACGTATGGATTTGCCCGTGTGGTAAATAAAGACGTCCTCAAGTGACTGCTGGTGAATGCCCACAGAATTTACAATTCCCCCTGCGTTTTTTACCCTGTCGATGAGGGACGGCAGGTTCTGGGCGCCATTATCAACATACACACGCAATATATTCTCATCTCTTTTGACCTTGTGGACAAAAGGAATGTTTGTTATAAGGTCTTGTACGGCTTCCAGTGAACCCGTATCAGCAAGAGTAAGAGAGATTATGTCGTTGCCCGGAATTTCGGCCTTGAGTTTTTCAGGGGATTCCAGCGCTATAATCTTTCCGTTGTCTATTATAGCTACCCTGTCACAGAGGCTTTCCGCCTCCTCCATATAATGGGTGCTGAGAAATATAGTAAGGGCGCCTTTTTCTCTGAATTTCTCGAGAAACTCCCAGACGACCCTCCTGCTTTGAGGGTCAAGACCTATTGTCGGCTCGTCAAGAAAGAGGATTTCCGGCTGGTGCACGAGCACACGTGCAACCTCAAGCCTCCTCCGCATACCCCCTGAGTATGTTGCAACCAGGTCATGGGCCCTCTTTGTGAGTCCCACCAGATCGAGGAGATACCCGATTTTTTCCATTCTTTCGCGTCTGGGTATACTGTAGAAACGTCCGTATATGTCCATATTTTCAAAGCCTGTCAGGTCCAGGTCGCTGGTCATTGCCTGGGGCACCACACCTATTTTCTGCCTGACCTTTTTCGGTGCTTTTGATACGTCACAGCAGGAGACCACTGCTGTACCGCCTGTTGGTTTAAGCAGGGTGGTGAGCATTCTTATGAGGGTGGTTTTCCCGGCACCGTTAGGGCCCAGGAAACCGAAGAACTCACCTTCAGTAACCGTAAAGCTCACGTTGTCAACAGCCGTGATGCCGCCGAATTTTTTTGTTAACCCCGAGACCTCTATGGCATTTGGTTTTTGCATAATATTTAAACCAGTCATTCAGTAACTATGTAATTAAGTCATTATGGTTTTGTCTGAATGACCCAATGACTAAATGACTCATTGACTCTTTGCGTTGACTGGTATCTCAACATTCACCGTCATCCCGGGCTTCAGTATTTCCTCTGTATCCTCAACACGTATTTTAACGTGAAACGTCTTGATGTCCTGCTGACCGTGCCTGACATCCCTCTGGGTTGCAAACTGTGCATATCTGCCAATTTCAGAAATGTTACCATCTATTACTTTTTCAGGTGCTGCATCCAGAGTAATACGGGCCTCACCTCCGAGACCGATCAGACCCACGAGGGATTCCTCAACGTCAACCCTGACCCAGAGATTTTTCATATCCACAACAGTAACAATAGTCATACCTGGTGAAACAAACTCTCCCGGCTCCAATGCCCTGAATGTTACCACCCCTGAGATAGGGGCTTTTATGATAGTGTCATTGAGGCGAGCCTTTTGAAAAGCGAGCGCTGCCTCAGCTTCCTTCAGTCTGGCCTGAGAGGAACTGAGATGGCTTTGAGAAGCGTTATACTCGGCCAACGCCGAGTTCAGGTTTGTAACGGCCAGGTCATAGTCTGCCTGCGAGACAAGGTCCTCCTTATAGAGATTGGTAACCCGTTCTGCACGTCTTTTTGCCTCATCGAGATGCGCTGCTGCTGATCCAATAGTTGCCTCTGCTGTCTGCACGTCGGCAGTCGCCCTCAGAATAGATGCCTCAGCCTGCTCCACCGATGCCCTCACCTCGTCGCTGTCAAGACGCACGACCACAGAGCCCGCCTTGACCGTGCTACCCTCCCTGCAGCACAGCTCCGAGATTATTCCAGAGATCTCTGGCGACAGATTTACTTCCGTTCCACGCACAATGCCGGTAGTTCTGATCGAATCGAGTTTCTTTTCTTTAAAATACGTAGAAAAAAAGAAGAAAATAACGGCAAGCGCTGTGATTAATAAAACAACAATTACAGGTCTTTTCACAGCGCTACCTTTCCTGAATTAACACTTGTAAATAATTCCTTGTTTATATCCACGGTCAAATGACCTTCTTTATTGCAAAATTTCCGCCCCCAGCGAATCTCTGATCGATTCATTGTGTTTAAAGGGTGTTCAGCCCCCGTAAATACTTTATTTTGGACAAGTATGATAATTGTTAAATGATAATTTTTTTTAATCTTTACGCTTTTGCAGCCACTACCTCAATAATCGCTATCTCGGGGCGTGCAAATAACCTCACAGGCGGCCCTGCTGTTCCTGCCCCCGGGCTCACGTAAATGGCAGATCCCCCGGGGAGTCTTGAAAAACCTGAATCAGTGTGGTAGATCAGCTTGGTAATAAACCTGATCGGCAGGAACTGTCCTTTGTGCACATGTCCTGAAAGCTGTAAGTCAAAAAGCCCGAGGCTGTTATCATCTATAGAAGGTCTGTGTTTCAGCAGCAGGGTAAAACCATTTTGGGGAAGTTTTGAGAGGATCTCTCTTTCCGGATGGCTGGAATTCGATCCCGGCTGTTTTACATATTTTACAGTGGGGTCATCCACACCCGCAATATTGATTAAGTTCTGCACCGTTGTCCCCTCCCCGCGCAGTACAGTAAACCCTGAATCTTGCAAAAATTTATCAGCCTGCTTGATGCCTGCGTAGAATTCATGATTCCCTGTGACCGCAAATTTCCCTAATCTTGCATTAACTCTCTTCAGCATATCTGAAAGATGACCGATATTAGCTAAATCATCGTCAAGCAGGTCCCCTGTTGAAACAATAAGGTCAGGTTCTGCGGATTCAATGCCCTCTAACACCTTATCTAGTTTCTTTTCTCTGAGGATGATTCCCAGATGCAGGTCTGAAATGTGCGCAATTGTTAATTTATCGACTCCCTCGGGGAGTTTTGAGGTCTCAACGGTCAACCTTTCAATGTGCAGTCCCCCTGCCTCAAAATAGCCGTAAATGTTAAGAACAACTGAAAAAATGACCGGAATAAAAAACGAAAGTACCGGAGAAAATATTATCCCGCTGAGGTCCTTTTGAAATAAAGAACCGCTGACTCCTGCCGCGTAGTTATATATATCAATGGAGATAGCCGTCAGGCAGAATATGAGTAATAATGACATCCATATATAGCCGATGTACGCCAGGATTCGTATGCGGTTTGCCGGCCCTCTAAGGGCATGCAGATGTACGAAAAAGGGAGAAAGCGTCATCATGACAAGCAGAGATATTACCGTGATGGTGCTGGCCACAGATTCAATATGCACGGCACTTGTTAATTTCGAGAAGAAATAATAGTGTGCCAGTCCGTAAACAATGTAAAAGGTCAGAAATACGCTTACCAGTTCTTCTACCTCCTTTTATGTCTGGATAGAGAGACAGGTTAACTATATATTCTACCATCCATACTGCCCCGGAAACAATAACCGTATGTTTATCAGGAGTGCCCTCAATTTTTTATAGGTCTCACGGACGAGTGATACCATTACTTTTGTCATCCTCCGGCTTGCCCTGTACCATACGGTTCAGGGCTCGACCGGGAGATTGGACAGCCATTATGTCATTGTCCGACTCCCGTTCTCCGTAGCTCCATTCTCCGTAGCACTGCGAAGGATGAAACTGCGAAGGATGAATGATCGGACAATCCAGAAATCATAGCTAAGGGAACTTCCTTTATATTTAATGAGTTATGGTTTATTGCAGATCCATGCAGAGAGACTGGATCCTCCGGTCAAGCCGGAGGATGACAGAAGAAGTACGCAGCAGGGGTCAGGTCTTGCTTCCTGCACGGCCTATAAATTTATCCTGTGTAAAGTGTATTGTTTACGGGCTGTTGCCCGAACGCTGTATTGTCTCCCTGAACCCTGTGCTGAACTTGATTCAGGACTGTTTTCATTAGATTCTGAAACATTCATCCTTCGGAGTAAACCTACGGAGAATGGGAGTTCAGAATGACAGTTGTTGAGTTTTATAATTTGGGCAACAGGC
>CAYFYW010000210.1:0-1845 GCA_964347425.1 uncultured Nitrospirales bacterium | reverse complement strand
TCCAAGAACAGGTCTTAACTATATCTGTTTGGATAATCTGTCTGTGTAATCTATTCCATTTAGTCTGTAAAATCGGACATCATTTCATAGGATGTTTATTCTTCATCGGTGTTCGTTTTAATAAGACTCATATTTCTCGGCGTCTGGCTAATCTGTTCAAGGACAGGTATCTCATCACCACCTGTTGCGCCAAGGTCTTTAAACTTCCTGACAGACGGAAGCACCCTTGACTCGATAGAACCAATAGCCCTGTTATAAGCATGTATCGCCCTCCCAATCGCATTTCCCAAGTCATCAAAGTGCTTAACCATTGTATTCATTCTATCATAGAGTTCCCTTCCCAAATCGCTTATCCTCTGCGCGTTTTTTGTAATTTGCTCTTGCTGCCACCCATAGGCAATTGCTTTAAGCAGGGCGATAAAGGTTGTTGGAGTTGCCAGCACCACCCTTTTCACGCTGCTGTCTTCGATGAGCTTATGGTCGTGTTCCAGCGCAGCGCTGAAGAATGATTCTCCCGGCAGATACATTACTACTATTTCAGGCGATTTTGGAAACTGTTCCCAGTAGAATTTGGATCCAAGCGAATTCATATGCGCCCTCACCTGACTCACATAATGACTCAACGTCTTCTCCCGTTCCTCTTCCGAGGATGCAGATATTGCATTCAGGTATGCATCAACCGGCGCCTTCGCATCGACGACAATCTCCCTGCCATTTGGCAGTCGGACAATCATATCAGGCCTAAGCCGTCCCGTATCAGTGCTTACTGAAACCTCTTCAAAAAAATCGCAGTGAACTGTCATCCCGGCAAGTTCCGCAGCCCTTTTTAAAGAAAGCTGACCCCATGAGCCGCTGACCTGAGGCTTTCTCAAAGCAGTAACAAGACTGCTTGTCTCGCGCTGCAACTGCTGGTGAGTTGAGGCAAGCATCTTGATCTGCTCTTCAATGCCCCCGTAATCCTGGCGTCTTTTTGCTTCAAGAGAACGTATTTGTTCTTCATACCTCTTGAGCGCTTCATGCAAAGGTTTAACAAGACCGTCGATTGCAGTCTGGTGTTCACCGAGTTTTCCTTTTGTATCAGCTGCAACCTTTCCGAGATGTTCAGAGGCAAGCTTCAAAAAGTCTTCACTGCTGCTCTTTAATGCAGCCGCTGAAAGGGCATTAAATGTGTCTTTCATCTCCTTCTTCATGGACTCAACAAAAGTCTTTTGCTCCTCTAAATTTTTTAGAGATGCATCAAGTTCAGTCAGTGCCTTAACTCGCTGCTCCTTCTCACTGTCAAGAGCCGCTTTCAAAAGCCTTGTTTCAGAGCGTCCCTGCTCGATCTGCTGCCTGAGCTCACTGTTTACCGCCTCGGCACTTCCAGCCTTTCCTGATGAGACCAGCCACGCGATAATGCCGCCAATTATTAAGCCGGCAATAAAAAATATAATTGTTGCCCCTGTCATTTAACCGCCTCTTCAGCCTTCCTGATTAACTTCTTTGCCAGGGATACATTATACCCCTTTTCTTCAGGGTTATCTACGATATGTTTAATCTTCTCTTGATTTACCTTTCCAATCCTGGCCAGAGCCTTCATGGCATATTGCCTCACCTGAGCTTTTTCATCCCCCAATAGAACCTCCAGTGGTTCTACTGCCTTGTATATCTCCGGTCTAAGCCGTGCGAGTTTCCCCAGAGCAGAGGCGGCCCATCTGCGTTCGTTACCGTTTTTGCTCCTTGTAAAATCTATTAATTCGGAGAGCTGAGAAGGGTAAGAGATATTCTTACCCTTTACAGTAACACCGGGGCTTATTTCATGCCCCTGAGAGACAGTGACGGTCTGTATCCGGTCAAAAAACCTTT
>CAYFYW010000209.1:0-8907 GCA_964347425.1 uncultured Nitrospirales bacterium | reverse complement strand
ATGACTCGATTGTAAGGGGAACAACGAGCAAGAAAATCGTAAAAATGCTAAAAGAAGGTGGTGGCGCAAAAGAGGTCCATCTAAAGATAAGTTCACCACCTACAATAGGACCATGTTTCTATGGTATTGACACACCTAACCGGAAAGAGCTGATAGCAGCAACGCATAGCCTTGAAGAGATAAAAAAATACATAACCCTGAACAGCCTCTCTTATTTAAGTCTTGAGGGCCTATTAAAGGTAGTCCCGGATCCTGAAAAGTACTGCACGGCATGTTTTGATAACAACTATCCTGTATTCTCCCCCGAAGACAAAGAAGAGCAGATTGAGCTATTTTTAATTTCTTAACTTCCCAAACACCTTTGCCCTTCCTTCTTATCCTTGCGAAGCAGTGCAAAAAACATTAATATAATACTGATGTCTAAATCTGCAAAAATAATACATATTATGGTCTTTTGCATATGGGCTGCCTTATTATCTGTTTTGCTGTACAAACATTACACAGGAACTTCATTAGAAAAAAAGCAGATATTAGAGGCTTCTTTTCATACAAGGACTTACTGGTATGATATTTATAGAGGAACTAAAAAGATAGGTTTCGCTGAGACAGCCTTTGAAAAAGCAGGAGACGAAATCATAATAAAACATTCCCGTGAAATGAAGGTTAAAGCTCACGAAGAAGAACGATCACTTATTGAGAAGCTTAAAACCCTCTGTGATTTATCTTATTCTATAAAATCATTTGAGTTTACCTCGAATATCAAAAACGAGAAAGGGTATAAACTGAGCGGAGAGGTAGAAAACAGCAGTATAATCTTCTTGCTTGAGTCACCCGAAAAAAGAAAAACATATAAAATATCAACAGGGGGCAAGGATTTCTATCTCCCCATAATGCTCATTCCTGTTATTCATCAAAAAAACCCGTTACCCAATACCCCTTTTGTCGTCCCCTTACTTGACATCGCCAGTTTATCAATTGACGAGGTCAGCATTGTTCTCGAGGAAATCCGACCATTAAAGGTAGGTATCAATATATTCAGTTTATACAGGTTCAGGGTAGCAGATACAATTATATGGAGCAATGAAAAAGGTATTGTTATAAAAGAAAAGAGCCCATCGGGTATTACTCTTTATTCTCAGGTTGAAAAAATTGCAAACAACGCTGATGACAAAATATTGTTTGACTATACATCACTGCCTTTCTTTAAATCAAATAAACTCATTGAGGATACAGAGAAACTAAGCCGTCTAAAATTAAAAATTCACGGTCTCAGTCCAAGTCCTGAACTTTACGAAAAAAGTCTTGTTACAACCGAAAAAGATATCTTAATTATAGAAAAACAGGATGTCGGCCAGTTGAAAAATAAGACATATACACTGCCCTACGGTAAAGACAAATTTAACAGGTATCTCAGTCCCGATGAATGGGTTCAAAGCAATATTAAAGCTTTTCAGGACACGGGACGCATAACTGCCAGTGCACGCAATAATAACGCATTCCTTTTTGCACAGTATCTGACCGGCTATCTCTATAATATCATAAGGACAATGCCTATGTTTGTCCTGTCAGATTCTCAGAACATACAAAAATCCCTTCTCGGAGACTTTGTGGAAAGGACCGTAATGTTTGCGACCTATGCCCGTGCCGGGGGACTACCAACACGTCTTATCGGGGGACTTGTATATGTCAATGGATATTTTTACTTTCACACCTGGCCCGAGGTCTGGTTTGACAGGTGGGTCCCTCTGGATCCGACGTTTGTACAGTTTCCCGCCGATGTAACACATATTCCGTTGACAGAAGGGACTTTGACAGATATCGTCTCTATCATAGATGATTTAAAAGATATTAAAATCGAAATCCTGGAGACCTCATGATAGAAGTACAAAACTGCACAAAAAAATACGGCGAATTTTTCGCGCTTTCCAATCTGTCTCTCAAAGTTGGGGAATCTGAAATATTCGGGCTCCTCGGTCCTAATGGTGCCGGAAAATCAACAGTAATAAAAATTATGGTTGGCTTACTGAAGCCGGATGCAGGAGAAATCAGGATCGGTGGATATGATATGACACAGGATCCGGTGAATGCAAAGACGTCTCTGGCATATGTACCTGAAAAGGGGTACATATACGACAAACTGACTGCATGGGAGTACCTGACTTTTATAAGCGGGCTTTATAATTTGGATAAAGACGGTTTCAAAAAAAAAGCCAGGGAGTATCTGGAGATATTTGGACTGTATGAGTGGAAAGATGAGATAATCGGGAATTTTTCGCTCGGGATGAAACAGAGGCTCTTGCTTACCTCCTCTTTCATGAGAACCCCAAAAGTATTAATACTGGATGAACCCCATAACGGGCTTGATCCAAAAGGGGTAAGATTATTAAAAGATATTCTGTTCAGACTGCGGGATGAAGGAATGACAATACTCCTCTCCACACACATCATAGCCATTGCTGAACAGATGTGCGACAGGATAGCCATTATGAATAGCGGCTCCATAGTCGCTCTTGGAACAAGTGACAGTCTAAAACATTATGCGGAATCTGCCGATAAAAACCTTGAAGACATTTTTTTACGTCTCACTTCGCACTATGAGAGATAAAGGACAATTATGAAGGCACCGTTCATCCTCCTCACCCCGGTCCTCTGCTCAATAAAAAACGACATCTTCCGTTTTAACAGGTCTTTTTACAGAAAAATATTTATATATACAATTTCAAGTGCTGTCTTCATCCTTTTAATTACCAAACTCTTAAATATAGGCGTGGTTAAATTACAGAACCTGTCCCCTGAAGTTTTTAATATTCTCCTTATCAAGGGATACTCATTTATATTTACAATCATTTTTTTCATTCAGATTATCAATGGGCTGGTCGTATCACTTAACACATTTTTCCAGTCAAAGGAATTAGAATTATTGTTCACCTCTCCTGTAAACAGGTCTTATCTGTTCTTTGCAAGACTCTTTGAGACACATCTGAAGACATCATGGATGCTTATAATTTTCGGTATTCCCTTACTTTTATCATCGGGGTTGTACTTTCAGGCAGGCCCCGTATACTATATTTTCTCATTTGTGCTGTTCATGGCATTCCTGTCAATCCCTGTCAACATTGGTACCGGCGCAGCCCTTTTACTGTCAAGTACTGTTCATATTACAAAACTCAAGAAATTCATCTTCTCTGCTGGCGTTATTGCAGTTGTAGTCATGGTTACTCTCTTCAGGATATTCAGGCCCGAAAGGTTTGCAAATCCAGAATTATTTGCAAACGTGACACTTTTTTTAAGCGAGCTCCGGACGCCTTCCTTCATATTGCTTCCCAGCAGATGGCTCAGCGAGTCCCTCTTTAATCTGCTGAATAAAATCATTGGTGATACACTCATTTTTGTCTTTTTATTGCTCCTGACTGCCTATATAACCGTCTTTTTCCTGGAATTGATATTCAGGAAATACCATTACAGGGGATGGAGCCTTTTACAGGGAGGGGGAGTAGTCCTCCATGAGAAATGTGGGCGTCCTTCCATTGTTTCTCACCTCGCAAAAAAGGTTGCGTCTCTAAAGCCGGTACAACGGTTATTTTCATCGATAAATGTCTGCAGCGGCATGCTGTTAAGAAAAGACGTTCTCTATCAACTGCGGGATATAAAAAATATCAATCAGATATTCATACTTTTGTCGTTGATCATAATTTATCTGTTTAGCATAGCCTCGCTCCCGCTAAACTGGGAGGGATATGCCATCAAACTTAAATACATTATTTCTTTTTTCAATCTCGGATTGATACTTATTATAATTACCGCACTGTGTTCAAGGATTGTTTACCCTGCGATTATCTCAGAAGGTAATGCTTTGTGGATAATAAAGACCTCCCCCACAACACCAAAGAGATACGTCTGGACAAAGTTCATTTTCTTCTTTATTCCTTTATTTGTGTTTGGACAGTTATTAATAATATTCTCCTCGTATTTTATAGATATCGAAAAGGCATTTACCGCACTAAATATTTTAACGACCGCATTACTCTGTTTCTCGCTCGTGAGTATGGCCATTTCCTTCAGTATTTCTGACCTGAAAAATACAATTGGAGAGGGTGAAAAGGAGGAAATTAAAACCGCCGGCATAATGTTTATGATTGTTTCGTTCTTCTTCATAACATTGACATTAGTATTAGAGACAATTCCACTGTTCTTATTTTTTCTGAAAGAGTTTGTAAAAATAGGATTCACCCAAAAGACGTGGTTCATAATCGGGGCTGTGATTTTTGTTTTACTCCTTATAAATATACTGGTAACTGTTATTTCAATGCAGATCAGTATCAAAAAGATTCGCGGTATGGAGCCCGGTTAGGATAATGACACAAGCGCATTATGTAACGTGTCATTGCGAGGTGTGAAATATTGAGGGGGGCTTTTTTTACAACTTAATACCAGATGAGCTCTCCTGCCCTATTTTTGACCGGGACTTTTCTCATCGCCATCTGTTTTTCCCAGTAATGCTTATTATCTTTATACCACTTCACAGTCTTCAGCATACCTTCGTCAAAAGAAACTTTTGCCCTGAAGCCGAGCAGTTTCTCAGCTTTCTCTATAGATGATATATGATTCTGGACCTGACCAAACCTCTCTTCCATAAAAGTTAAATATTTACTGTCAAGACCAAAAATATCAATTACCTCCCTGGCTATGTCAAGAACACTGATACATTTACCTGTCCCTATATTAAATACTTCACCCCTGACTTTATCGATTGGGGAATGCATGGCCTTATCTATTGCTTCCGCTGTATCCTCAACATATATCCAATCTCTTGCGGCGGAACCGTCACCATGGATGGTAAGAGGTTCCTTTAAAATAGCGCTTGTTATAAACCTTGGAATCGCCTTTTCAAGATGCTGATGAGGGCCATAATTGTTGAAAGGTCTTATTATTATTCCGGGTATGTCATAGGCCTTTATGTATGAGTAAACCAGTCTGTCAGCACCTGCCTTCGCAGCAGCATAAGGCGAAGTCGGGTTAAGCGGATGCCCTTCATCCATGGGTCTGGAAAGTGCCGATCCATAGACCTCAGACGACGAAATATGGATAAACTTTTCTATTGTATCGGAGTGTTTCAGCACTGCATTCACAACTGATTGTGTTCCAAGGACATCCGTGATAAAGAAGACCCTGTTTAGATAGAGCGAACGCGCCACATGAGTTTCAGCCGCAAAATGGACGATTACACCGGCCTTTTCAACAAGGTCGTCAACAAGGTCCAGGTTATTCAGGTTGCCATACCAGAACTCAAATCTTTCAGAATCCCTGATTTTCTGAGGGATGTTCTCAATATCGCCGGCATATGTAAGGGTATCAAGAACAATAATCTTGTAATCAGGATATTTAGAAAATATATGTCGTATAAAATTACTTCCTATAAATCCGGCCCCTCCGGTAACAAGGATTTTTTTCATTTCAGCCCCCTGATTATTCATTCATATAATTCCTCTTTTAAAACCCGTACAACATATCTTAAGTCTTCCTCGCTCAAATATGGATAAAAAGGCAGTGATATGGTACTTCCGCCAATCTCTTCAGCTGCAGGATAATCTCCCTCGCTGTAACCAAATGTCTCCCTGTAATATCTCAGCAGATGAACTGGCCGATAATTTACTGCTACACCGACCCCCCGTTTTTGTACCGCCACAAGAAGCAAATCCCTTTTTTTCGGTGGGACAAGAATCGTGAAAATATGTCGGGCATGCTTAACATTCGGTAGAGTTTTTAAAAGCCTGATACCCCTTACATCACTTAATTCTTCTTCATATAGTCTCCAGAGAACATCCCGCTTTTGCCAGAGATCATCAATGCGTTCAAGCTGACTGATGAGAAGTGCAGCATGAATGTTATCCATGTTGTACTTCCAGCCAAAGAGCGGCATGTCCCAGTGCCTGTAATACTCCGTATATCTGCTCGCTGCCTCTTTGTCGATCCCGTGAAGCCTCAGCATCTTTAATGTTTCTGCCTTTTCTTCGCTGTCCGTACTCACCGCGCCACCCTCACCCGAGGTTATACTTTTTGTTGTATAAAAACTGAAACACACTGTATCGGATAGCTGTCCTAATCGAATACCCTCCCTCGAAGCCTCAATGGCATGTGCTGCATCCTCAATGATTACCAGATTGTACCTTTTTGCAATTTCTCCTATCCCTTTCATATCGCACATCTGCCCGTAGATGTGTACGGGAATAACAGCCTTTGTCTTTTCGGTAATCGCCGATTCAAGAAGTTCCACATTAATATTACCTGTCTCCTCTTCAACATCAACAAAGACAGGTTTTGCCCCTGTCTGGAGAACGGCGTTTGCAGTTGCGCAGAAGCTCATCGGCGTTGTAATGACCTCATGTCCCGGACCTATTCCATATGCGATGAGACTCAGATGGAGGGCTGCGGTGCAACTCGTAAGCCCAACCGTGTATTTCTGACCAATGTATTGAGAGAACTTCTGCTCAAATTCCGCGACCTCTTTCCCGGTTGTAAGAAAAATTGACTTCAGAACTCTGTTTACGTTTCTTATGTCACGTTTATCAATACTGTGTTTAAAGAACTCTATCTTTTTCATCGAGAATATTATAAAATCTTCCTATAAAAATTACATTACAATACTGTCCAGGGGTTTTATTGCACATTTAAAGGTAAATTTCAGAGGAAATGAACATGCAAAATTCTTGTCCTGCATTTTCAGTGGTCATCCCTGTCTATAATGAAGAAGGAAATATCCCTGAGCTTTACGGGCGGTTGACCGCTGTATTGGAAAAGCTATGCAATGAAAAAGGTCATTCTAAATCTGACTATGAAATCATAATGATTGACGACGGCAGTACCGACCAGTCTTGGAAAATAATTAAAAATCTCCATGGGAAAGACTCGAGAATAAAAGGATTAAGTTTCTCAAAAAATTTTGGGCACCATATTGCTTTAACTGCCGGCCTTGACCAAGCTGATGGTGAAGCGGTAGTTCTCATGGATGCCGATTTGCAGGATCCACCTGAGGAGATACCAAAACTTTACGAGAAGTTTAAGGAGGGTTTTGACATTGTTTATGCTATTCGAGATCAAAGAGCTGCCCCTATTTTAAAAAAAATATCGTCCTCGATTTTTTTGATAATACTGAAAAAGATTTCAAATGTGGACATAAATCTTGGAAGCGGAATATACAGGATAGTCAGCAAAAGGTGCGTTGTGGAGATGAGAAGACTGAGGGAGAAATCAAGGTTCATGACCGGGCTCATGAGCTGGCTTGGCTATTCTAGCGTAGGGGTTCAGACTGAAAGGCATGAAAGACGCGCTGGAAAAACTAAATACGCATTACATCGGTTAATCAAGCTTTCTTGGCATGGAATTACATCATTTTCCCGTTTCCCTTTACAGTTAAGCACTTACTTTGGTTTTATTACAGCATTTCTTAGTTTTTCATATGGCATTTATATAATATTTAGGAAATTAATTTTTGGCATCCCCGTTCTGGGTTATACATCAATTATAGTATCACTTTTTTTCTTAGGCGGTATGATCCTATTTATATTAGGCGCAATCGGAGAGTACATTGGCAGAATTTACGAACAAGTTCAAGACAGGCCACTGTATCTATTAAAAGAAGAATTGAAATAAAAAAAGATGCAAATTATCTGGTATCATAGGCCGGGCTGTGGTCAGTAGGAGATACTGAGGAAACTTTAAGATGAAACCAATACCAGTTACGTTATCTCCTAAGTCTATTGAACTAGACGAAAAGCTAATTAATCCACATTTAACCTCATGTCCGTTTTGTCTATCTGCTAATCTTGTAGAATACGGGGTAGAGGTATATAAAAAGCCCTCTGTCCATCTTCTTGAATGCAACAATTGCAAAGCAGTGTTTGTTGACAGGATGCCAACTGACGAAGCTTTAAATAAATACTATTCGAATTATTATGAGAGGTTTCGTGATGTTCATATGGAGCAGGCTGCTGCCGTAACTCATTGGAACACAACAAGTTTTGCCAGACATATTGCAAGGCTTTTTTTTAAATATAATAGAGAAAATAATATTAATTTACTGGATTTTGGTGGAGGAGATGGAAGTCTCGGGGTAAAAGTAAAAAATGCTTTATCACGCTTTGGGGTAAAGGTGGAGAACGTATACCTCATTGATATATCGAACGTTGTACCAGTTCAAGGATGTATTAAGCTTTCCGGTTTAGACAGTCGTGTTGTGCAGCATTTTGATTTGGTTTTAGCTAGTGCAGTAATTGAGCACCTTAATGAACCGTTAAAGTACTTAAGAGAGTTGATGGCAAAAAGTTCATATATATATTTTAGAACACCTTTTGTTGCACCTCTTATTAGGTTGGCGAGTAAATTATCTATACCATTAGATTTTATATATCCTATGCATGTATCTGATTTGGGCGCAAAATTTTATTCTAACTTAAATAAATGCTGGCCAGAAATAAAAATAATAACTGTTTATAGCGATGTCTCATCCGTTCAGACTACTTTTACACAGAATTTTTTTATGACTGCTGCTGCTCATCTTTTTAAGTTTCCATACAAAACATTAAGGCTTTTGGGATTAGATCCAAATTTGGCTGCAAAGATTTGGCCATATGTTGGGGGATGGGAAGCGATTATTAAAATATTAAAATGATTTCCAATCTTTAGGGAAAATTTACTTCGCAATGAGTCAGGAATAAATATTAGAGCGCAAATAAAGTATAAACGCTGGGTTATTCCACGATGTTGAGGGGAATATTTCTGAGTCTCTTATGATTACATATTGGAACACTTATTGACAACAGGATTCTTTGTTGCCCTTTTTACTATCTTCAAATACAGTGGACATACCCGTAATTTAATACCTTCCATGTGTTATCATCAAATATGCGG
>CAYFYW010000208.1:0-5164 GCA_964347425.1 uncultured Nitrospirales bacterium | reverse complement strand
GGTTCTTTAAATGACCTCGGTGCTTGATTTCGGGTTTCGGACTTCGAATTCTGGATTTCAATCTGTTACTATCCGGAATCTGTGATCCGTCATCTGTGCCTGCCTGTGCGGTAGGCAGGTTCTGTGCTCTGTCTTTACAATCGAGTCCACATCCGTTGCAGATGCGCCTGCAGTCTGCTGTTATTTCTCCCAGTAGGGCCTTTCGATATTCGGATTTAAAGAATTCCCCTGTTATCCCGGTGTCTACGAATTCCCATGGCAGCTCTGAGTTGATATCCAATGTCCGCGAAGCATACCTGTAGAGGTCAATTCCTGTTTTTTCAGAAGCAAACAGCCATTTATTGAAGTCGAATATTTCAGACCAGCCGTCAAAACGACATCCAGCCCGCCATGCTGTTTCCAGTAATCGGGCACTATTTTCATCACCTCTTGAAAATGCGGATTCAAGGAGGCCTAACTCAACATGTTGTCCTTTAAAATTAATGCTTTTTTTCTTAAATGAATTTTTGAGGAAGTCCTGTTTTACCCTGAGTTCTCGATAAGGTGTCTGACCTGACCACTGAAACGGGGTGTGTGGTTTTGGAACAAAAGCAGAAATTCCTGCGTTGACATTTACAGGTCTGCCCGTAATTTTTTTCCCTTTCTTTAAAGCCTTTTCCGCCATATAAATTATTCCGTCAATGTCTTCTTGAGTCTCCGTGGGAAGACCTACCATAAAGTAGAGCTTTATGTTCCTCCAGCCTTCGGTGAAGATTCTTTCTAAAGTATTATCATACTCTTCTTCTGTGAAATCTTTGTTTATAACGTCCCTCAGCCTTTTTGTGCCTGCCTCGGGAGCAAGGGTAAAACCTGTCTTTCTCACGCTTCTTATTTCTTTCAGCAGTTCCCTGCTAACCGCACTTACTCTTAGCGATGGGAGGGAAACAGAAATATGAGAGTCAGAACACAGATCATTGAAGTTTCTAATTAAAGGCAACAGATCGCTGTAGTCCCCTGTGCTGAGAGAAGTGAACGAGATTTCCTCATAGCCGGTATTTAAGATTGATTTCTGTGCTGTGGACAGGACTTTTTCCAGGGACCTTTCCCGCAATGGTCTGTAGATCATTCCTGCCTGACAGAAACGGCAGCCCTTTGAACATCCCCGTGATATCTCGATAGCGACACGGTCATGGACAACCGATGCATACGGCACCACAGGAATATCGGGGTAAGGAACTGTATCTAGATTTCTTACGATTCTTTTCTTAATTTTCTGTTTTTCTGCTGAATGGATAGTTGGCACATAAACCCCTTCTAAATTTGAAAGGGCTTTTAATAGAGCATATTTCCCGGATTCCAATTTGCAATTTTTAACGATATCTATTATTTCTTTTATTGCCTCTTCTCCATCGCCGATGACGAAGGCATCTATAAACGGCGTTAAGGGCAGGGGATTTACCGTGCAAGGCCCGCCAGCAATAATGAGAGGATAATAATCTCCTCTATCGTCAGCTCTTACAGGAATTCCACCCAGATCCAGCATGTTGAGCACATTTGTGTAGGAGAGTTCGTACTGCAGAGTGAAACCGACAATATCAAAATCTTTCATGGGTCGGTTTTGCTCAAGTGATGGAAGGAACACGCCCTTTTCTCTGAGAAAAGACTCGTAATCAACCCATGGTGCGAAGATTCTTTCAGCGGACGCGCAGGGTATGCTGTTTATTACTGAATAAAGGATTTTAAGACCGAGATGGGACATTCCTATCTCATACGTATCAGGAAAGCAAAGGGCTATCTTCACATCAGCGTTTTTACTGATGATGTTGACCTCGTTGCCGATATACCTGCTTGGTTTTTGAAAACCTGGAAGAGTCATACGTATTTTTTATTATGTCATAGAGATTTATTTAAAAGCAATTTGAGTGAGCATGGAATAAGCATTTCTATCTTGAAGTTGCTTTATCACGGAAAAAGAAATGCTTCCGAGCATGGAGGAGAATAAAAAACGTTTGTATAAGTATATGTAATTAGATATATTAAAAACTTCAGTTTCTTGATATATTTATAGCATATGAACCTTAAAGAGATTTTTTCACGGCTACAGGATTTCTATATTGTTTCATTCAGGGCTCCTATTGGTGTCTTTCGCAGCCCGTTTTATGTCAGGGATACAATAGAACAGATGGATTACATAGGCACCGGCTCTTTTTTTATTGTAGTACTGGTATCCCTTTTCATCGGTATGGCCCTGTCTTTACAGATATCTGCTGAACTTTCTGAACTGGGACTGAAGATGTACACGGGAAGAATAGTAGGTTTATCAATAATTAGAGAGATAGGTCCCGTAGCCATAGCCCTCAGCTTTGCAGGACGTGTCGGTTCCGGCATGGCATCTGAACTTGGTTCCATGATGCTCGGTCATCAGGTAGATATATTGAGGGTACATGGAGTGAGTCCAATAAAAAAACTTGTCACCCCGAGAGTTATAAGTTCGATTGTTATGCTCCCGGTGCTTACTGTTATTGGTGACGCTGTTGCTCTGATTGGTGGGTACTATATCGCCGTCTTTGTAAGCCACCAGAGTAGTTCTTTTTACTGGAGTCAGATTAAGGAGATAATGGATTTTGATAATATTTTCTCCGGTTTAACCAAGCCTTTTATATTCGGGTATCTGATATCTTGTATAAGCTGTTATATGGGTCTCTCTACAAAAGGTGGCGCAACAGGGCTCAGAAAGGCAACTACCACTGCCGTGGTGCTTTCAACTATAATGATTATCATATCGGACTTTATGCTTACAAGAGTCCTGTTGTATGTTTTCGGGGTCAATGTATGATAGAGTTTCAGGATGTCACGCTCTCTTATGGTGACCATATTATACTGAACAGACTCAGTTTTCACGCCAGCTTCTATGAAAGGATAGCTATTCTTGGTGGCAGCGGTGGAGGCAAGACCACTATCCTCAGACTGATGCTTGGCCTTGTCCGTCCTGGTGATGGAAAAATCCTGATAGACGGCCAGGATATCACGGCGCTGTCGGAGTCTGAATTAAGGGAAGCTCGGATGAAATTTAGCATAGTCTTTCAGGAAGGGGCACTCTTTGACTCCATAAGTGTGCGTGAAAACGTTGCCTTCTGTTTGAGGGAGTATGCAAATTTATCTGAGGAGGAGATAGACGCCAGTGTTAGAGCCCTCCTGAGAAGGTTGGGTATTGAAGGAGCTATTAACCTTATGCCTGAAGAACTGAGCGGGGGAATGCAGAGAAGGGTTGCCATTGCAAGGTCTCTGGCTCACTGCGAACCGAAGATGATGCTGTATGATGAGGCAACAACCGGTCTTGATCCTCTTACAGCAGATAATATCTGTAGTTTAATAAAAGAACTTTCGGCAGGGGAACCTCCTGAAAGAAGGGGGTTTATTATCGTCACACACAAAGTTACTGATGCTTCAAAAGTGGCAGAGAGGTTTATGTACCTGAAAAATGGTAACATAGGTTTTGATGGTGATATTATTTCACTTAAAAAGACAGAAGATCCGGAACTGAGAGGATTTATCAATGAACTCTTTGTTGCGGAAGGATGTTTATAACCGGGGTGATGTGAATGTACGATTATATAAAACAGCTTAAATGGGCAAAACTCAAAGTTGGTATTGTTGTTACCCTTGCCCTGCTGGTGCTCTTTTTCACGGTGATGTTTGCTGGTAATATCGAAAAACTTTTTGTTCCCAGGGTAAAGATATATGCCATGTTTGACGATGTGAAAGGATTGAGAGAGGGGTCGCCTGTATGGCTTTTAGGTGTTGAGATAGGATCGGTTAAGTCAATAACATTTACCCCTCGTCAGAAAATACAGGTGGCAATGTCAGTTTCCTCCGGTGCCCTTACATATCTCAAAAAAGACTCTATGGCAAACATTCTTACTCTCGGACTTCTCGGCGACAAGTACGTGGAGATAAATCCCGGCTCTCAAGCGGCTGGAGGATTGAAATCCGGAGATACTATTACCGGAACAACCCAGATTGAAATTCAGGATATAGTTGAGACCGGTCAGGAGTCTATCGCAGGTCTGTCTGATTTCATTAGTATGCTTGAAGAGATACTTGTGAAAATAGAAAAAGGGGAAGGGACCGTATCAAAATTCCTTAAAGACCCGTCTGTTTATGATAACCTTAAGAGGACGACAGAAGACCTGTCAAAGCTGGTGAAAAAGGTTGAAAGTGGTAAGGGATCAATAAGCAGTCTGTTGAATGATGATACCCTTTACCGTGATGTTGCATCTTCAGCAGAGGATATAAGACATTTTACAGGGACTCTCAAGACATCTGAAGGGACGCTCAATAGATTAATAGAGGATGAAAGCCTCTATGAAAATGTTAATGCAATTTCAGAAAAGGTGAATAACCTTCTCGAGAGAATCGAAAGGGGAGAAGGATTTATGGGTAGCATGGTGAAGGATGATGAGCTTTCAAAAGAGCTGAAGACAACCCTTAGAGAACTGAATTCTTTAATAACAGATATAAAGAAAAACCCAAGGAAATATTTTAAGTTTAGTATCTTCTAGGTTGATGGTCTCTATTTGAGACCGTCAATTATGTTCGTTTAACCAGAATAATGCATTTAGAAAACGACAGAGCCACTGACATTGAAAATTCCAATAACCAAATTACCATAATCAAATAATAACCAATCACCAAATTCCAAATCTTGATTGTCAAGGAGTCACTCAGTCATTGAGTCATTCAGTGATTGAGTTTTATGAATGACTTAATAACTGAATAACTTAACAAAGTGCTTGGGATTTGGAAATTAGTAGTCACACAGTTTTTTCTGTGTTCTCTGGTATGTACCATACGGTACATACCTCTGTGTCCTCGGTGGCAAATTGCAGTTTTTGGGTTAGTATGTAACCATTTCCTTTTTCGAGATTGCAGGGTATGGTATTTGAGCGGGTTGTCGAATCGACCCTCGGAGGCCCGGTACTTCGGGACGAGAATGAGCGATAATACCGTACCCTGCCATTTCTATCTTGAAGTTGCTTTATCACGGAAAAAGAAATGCTTCCGGTTAGTATTTGAGTTATTGCGGTTTTTTCTTCTTAAATCTCAGGCATTTCATTCCCGAGGCGAGGTAGACAATCTCAAAAGGCATGTCTCTGGATTTAAACTTCATGGCCCTGCATCCCCT
>CAYFYW010000207.1:0-2401 GCA_964347425.1 uncultured Nitrospirales bacterium | reverse complement strand
GGCAAAATATTCACTGCCCGGGGTGTTACCGACTGGTATCCTGCAATCATAAAACCTTCTTATACGCCTCCGGGGAGTGTTATTGGCATCGTATGGACAGTTATTTTTGTTCTATCGGCAATTTCGCTTATTCTTTTTATAAACCGGGGAAGAGTTCGTCACAGATTCTGGCAGATAACCGGGGTATTCGTTCTCAATGGCGTCTTGAACGCGGCCTGGAGCTATTTCTTTTTCACGTAGCACTTAATCGGACCTGCCGTCATAGACGCCTTTCTTATATTGGTCTCGGTCGGCTTGATCATGATTCTGGTTTGGCCGTATTCAAAAGTTTCTTCCCTGCTCCTGCTGCCGTATCTGCTCTGGGTTTCTTTTGCCACGTATCTGACGTATGATATTTATACCATGAATCAGGCCGGGCATTGATGAATAAAACGATTTTAAAACAAAAGACAAAGGGCAAAGCTGACGTCCCGGCAAGGCTGAAGGCGATCGACCGAAAACAGCGCCATGCTGTGCTCGCCACTTCATCAGGCAATGAGCCGTATGCTTCTTTAGTGGCTTTTGCCCTCACACGTGATGCCAGGCATGTACTGTTTGCCACGCCAAAGAAAATCCAAAAGTACAAAAACATACTTAAAAACAAAAAAGTCTCCATCCTCATACACACGGCGAAAAACACCGCTCACGACTACGCTGACGCAGAGGCAGTAACTATCCAGGGCAACGCCAGAGATGTAAGAGGCAAAAAAAGGACAGAGCTCGCCGGTGTACTTGCTGAAAAACACCCTGATCTTAAGCCGTTTATCAACTCAGCTACAACCGCGCTTGTGATTGTAGAGGCGGAATATTGCTTACACGTGAGCAGTTTTCAACAAGTTACCGAGTGGCGTGTGTCATAAAACTTCATGAGAGTCGGGTATCCCTGCATTAATTTTTCTCTTCCCTGCAGGAGTTCCAGGACGTTCCGGGTAGTGTTCGCTCTAGACGTGATTCCTGAGCATAAGCTCAAGAGGATTGGGGTTCAGATAATACTGTTCTTTAAGGTAGGGTTCATCATATTTTCTGACATAATGATTGATAAGAACAACAGGAACGATCAGGGGAACAAAACCTTTGTGGTAGTTTTCAATGATCTCTATCAGTTCTTTTTTCTCGTCAGATGAAAGTAGTTTCTTAAAATATCCCATTGCATGAGTCAGAACATTAGTATTTTTCTTGACAGTTGCAAGTAATTTTAATGCATCCATAAACAAGGTTATATATTGAGACAGGAATTGCTTGTGCCTTGATTTTTTGGTATTTGCAACAATGCGTCCGAGAAGGCTTAAATGTTTCTGGCTATGAGCCATTAGCAGGAGCTTATGTGAAGTATGAAATGCCACCAATTCTCTAGGCTTTGCACCATGCTCTAAAAAATCTCTCCATCTTTTGAAAACAAAGACCTTTTCAATAAAATTTTCTCTGAGAGCTGGATTATGGAGCCTTCCGTCATCTTCAACCGGGAGAAGAGGAAATCCTTTTATAAAAGCACCCCCGAAAATTCCTTTTCCAGTTCTGCCCGGCATGCCTGAGGATGTGTAAACCTTTACGTTTCTTATTCCGGAGCTCGGGGACCTGCTTTTAAATATAAAACCGCATAGCTTTTCTTTTTCGAGTTCCTTGAGTTTTTTCTCTGCCCACCTGAGCATCTGATCGGTATGGTCAATTTTGCTCCTTCCTGTCAGCAGCCTGGGTGAGTCAGGATCTCCCACAAGCCTCATCGCCTCGCGCGGGACAGGCAGACCGCTTTCAACCTCAGGACACACCGGCACCCATTGGACATACTTTCCAAGTGTATCAACCAGGTAATGGTCAAGTTTATGGGAGCCGTCGTAACGGACATGTTCTCCCAAAAGACAAGAGCTGATCCCGAGCCTGATCTTCTCAGCCATCAAAAACCGGTTACCCCCGGACCGATTTTTTCTTCTGAAAAAGCTATTTTCACGGCTTCTTTAAAAGGGGTCTTTTCAATGTGTACATATTTGTCAATATTGCTGTCTTTGCATACTACTTCGTTTTTCATGCCTTCAATCAGAGGGTGGGCAATTCCCGAAGGTACCGGGGTGATAAGGTCAACCCAGTAAGCGGAAAGTTGTGGTGTTAATACGGGAACAGCAATAATCAGCCTTTTGGCAAGACCTCGTGCTTTAGCATACTGGTTCATCATTTCCCTATACGTGAGTATATCAGGCCCGCAGATGTCGAACTTTTGGCCGGCTGTTTTATGATTCATAAGACAGCCGGTAAGGTACGCAAGAACATCTCTTACAGCTATAGGCTGAATCCGTGTATTGATCCATTTAGGGCATATCATGACCGGCAGGCGTTCCACAAGATAGCGAAGCATTTCAAAGGACGCCCC
>CAYFYW010000206.1:0-2394 GCA_964347425.1 uncultured Nitrospirales bacterium | reverse complement strand
TTTTAAGGGAAGTGCCGCCCTTCCCTTACGTAGGTATAATTTTTTGTCTGTCAATGGGATCACTCGTCTGCGGTCTCTATGCTTTTAATAAACTCAAAGAAGGATTTTCGGATATTTTGTAATCTTCAAACATTTGTTTTCTGCTGTCCAGAAATCCCTTGGAATCCTTTTGATAAACAAGAGCATTTCTGTTAAAAATAATTTTTTATAATGTGGTGCATTTGATGAAGAAAAGCGAGTTTAGTAGATTTATTTAGTAGTAATCTTATGGTTGTAATTAAGACAGATAAACTCACCAAGACCTACAAACTTTACGATAAGCCGTCAGCAAGACTTAAGGAGCTTTTTCTAAAGAAAAGTCTTCACAGGAAATTTACCGCCCTCGACAACATAACTTTTAGCGTCAAGAAGGGAGAAACCCTTGGAATCATTGGTGAAAATGGCGCAGGTAAGAGCAGTCTCCTGAAGATTCTTTCTAGTACCCTTTTCCCTACGGGCGGGAAATTTACGACAAATGGTAGAATTGCTTCCCTGTTAGAACTCGGTTCAGGATTTCATCCCGAATTCACCGGACTTGAAAATATTTATTTTTACGGTTCTCTTCTCGGGATAGATAAGACCACGATGAATGAAAAAAAAGACGAGATAATTGAATTTTCCGAATTGGGTGATTTCATACACTACCCAATAAAGACTTACTCTTCCGGAATGTTTGTCAGGCTGGCTTTTTCAGTAGCAACGTCGGTTGAACCAGATATACTCATAGTAGATGAGGTCCTTTCGGTCGGCGACCTACACTTCCAGAAAAAAAGCACCGACAGGATACTTTCTTTTAAGGAGGCAGGAAAAACCATAGTATTCTGCTCGCATGAACTTTATCATATAGCAAGGCTCTGTGACCAAGTCCTGTGGCTAAAAAATGGTAAAATTCATATGGAAGGCGAACCCTTGAAGGTCATACAGGAATATGAAACATACCAGCTTGCCAAAGACAATAGAACCGCCGAGGTGAATATTAACACCGCTCCGGAGATCGACAGAGATGCTTATCAGCGGCTCGCTGCAGCACCAGGTGGTTCAAATAACGAGAAGCCTCTGGTATTTATTAAAAGTGTTCAAACATCACCTTTCCAAGTTGTCAGAACTGGCAGTGATCTACGCATAAATATAGAGACGGCTGTTCAAAGTAACTCTATACCATACAGAATTGCTGTCAAGATTACGACAGTGGACGGTCTTGACATCCTGGGTATTGGCACGAATAATATTGAACCGTTTTACGGAAACAAAACCGTTACACTCCTTTTTCCCAAAATTCAACTAAGAGCCGGAACGTTTATCATTGAGGCATTTGCCTTTGATGAAGAAATTGTCTATTGGTATGACAGGAAGGCAGCCAGTCCAATCAAAATACCGCGGGAATCTATTGAGATGGGAATTGTTGACCTGCTCCATGAATGGATAGTTAACTGAGATCCGAGCTGCTGTATAGCATGTAATATGTCAGAAAAAAGTCTAATAGTCCGTCCTTATAGATCTGGCGATGAGCTTGGAATAGTTAGACTCTACAAAGAGATTTTCGGCCGAGAAATGTCCCTTGATGAATGGAGATGGAAGTATGTTGAAAGTTATCCCCGAAAGGTTTATGCATCCGTCGCTATACATGAGGAACAGGGAATTATTGGTCATTACGGGGGGTTATGTCTCCCCTTCCTGCATAATGGGAAATTGACCCGCGGTCTTGCTATTTGTGACGTTATGGTACATCCATCATTCAGAAATGCCAGACTATTAAAAAATCTGGTCGAACTACTCCCTGTTGAATCAGCAAAAGATGGCATTAACATCGGGTATGGTTTCCCGGACAAAAAAGTCTTCCTGAAACCTGGTCTCATGTTGGGTCTCTTCGAAAATATTGAGGATGTTATGGAAGGTAACAAAGAGGTAGAATTCCACAATAATTTTGTCCGTTATAGTTATAAACTGTTTCCCCTCGACTATTCAGACAACAGGATTGATGAACTCTGGGCATCGTGCAGACACAATTTAAAACTTGCAGTGGTCAGAGACAGGAAATACCTTTTGTGGAGATACAAAAATCACCCTCTCTTCACGTATGAGATCTGGGGGCTAAAGAAGCGCTTTGGAAGGAGTCTTTATGGCCTCGTTGTATTGAAAAAAGAAGAAGGTCATGTCTTTATCATGGATTTTCTTTTTAGAAGAGGAATGTTAAATCGCCTCATCCAGAAATCAGAAAATCACATATTCTCTGCCGGCAGAAAGACGATGACGCTCTGGATTCCTCCTTTTATGGAGAAAAAGCTCAGTGAAAATAACTTGACCGTGAAAGCAGCTGAGACCTCTATCCCAAGAACCAAGAATGAAAAATTTTTA
>CAYFYW010000205.1:0-3315 GCA_964347425.1 uncultured Nitrospirales bacterium | reverse complement strand
AAGGGCAGCGAGCTTTCTTCTGGCAAAATTCTTTATATCTCTCCTCAATTCTTCAGATGGAGTATGCCCATCTTTTAATGAAACAAAGGCCTTTATAACCTCATTCGCCAGGGAATCCGGGATACCTATAACACCTGCCTCAGCAACTACAGGGTGCTCAATAAGAGCACTTTCAACCTCAAATGGGCCGACAAGATGTCCTGCCGTGTTTATAACATCGTCAGCCCTTCCCACGAACCAGAAATAGCCGTCTTCATCCATTCTGGCCCTGTCCCCTGTTACATACCAAATACCCTTAAACCTGGACTTATAAAGCTCTTCCTTGTTCCAGTATGTCCTGAACATCGATGGCCAGCCGGATTTCAGGGCAAGGTTGCCTTCCCTGCCCGGCGGGAGTTCTCTCTCGCAATTCTCATCAAGAATAGCAGCCATTACCCCCGGAAAAGGCATTCCCATGGAACCGGGCCTTATATCCTGCACAGGATAATTGGCAATCTGTATACATCCTGTCTCCGTCTGCCACCAGTTATCATGAAAGGGGAGCCCCATAACCCTTATCCCCCATAAAACTGCTTCGGGGTTCAAAGGTTCTCCAACGCTGCACATATATCTCAGGCTTCTGAGATTATATTTACCGGCAACTTTTTCACCCGCCTTCATCAACATCCTTATTGCCGTGGGCGCGGTATACCAGACAGTAACCTTATATTTCTCAATTACGCTGTACCAGTGGCCTGCACCAAACCCACCCTCGTAAACTACCTGTGATATACCGTTTGACCACGGTCCGAAAATGCCGTATGAAGTTCCTGTAACCCACCCGGGATCAGCAGTGCACCAATATATGTCATCAGGATGAAGATCAAGTACATACTTCGCTGTGGCATAATGACCGAGGATAGCATGATGTGCGTGAACAGCTCCCTTTGGCTTTCCCGTGGTGCCGGAGGTGTAATGCATGATGGCATAATCCTCTTTACCGGTTCCTACTATTTCGAATTCCTCAGATGCCTTACTCATAAGCTTTTCATATTCCATTTCCCTGCCTTTAAGTTCATAGGGGCTTTTACTTCTGTTAACAATAATTATTTTTTCAAGATCGGGCAAATCGTCGAGGATTTCATGTACTGTTCCCACGAGCCTCGGATTTGTAACCAGCACCCTGGCCTTACTGTCCTGAAGACGGTCTCTGACAGCGTCAGGTCCAAAGGCAGAAAAAAGAGGTCCAATTACCGCACCTGTCTTGAGTACACCCAGCAGGCATATATATAATTCGGGTATTCTATCCAAATAGGTAAAAACCCTGTCCCCCTTTTCAACTCCAAGCCCTTTAAGGACATTGGCAAAACGGTTCGTCAGTCTGTATAAATCATAAAAAGTATATTTTTGACTTTCACCATCCTTACTCTCCCAGTAGAGGGCAATTTTATTTTTTAGAGATGTTTTTATATGTCTGTCCACCACTTCATATGCAATATTGAGCCCCCCTTGTTCAAGCCAGTCAAGCTCCTCGTGTATATCTTCCCATTTGAACTCATCACGAATTTTTTCATAATCCGAAAGATTAGGTTTTACCACAGCCTCACTGATATCAGATTTTTTAATTGGTTCGTAGTTCATTTGTCCCTCTTCGCTCCTTTCACCCTGCTATATAGAACGACTTAAATACTTGCGTTTTATTTATGAAGCTTCATCTCTACTGTCCAAAACAATCATATATTCCCTATTACCTCTTTTATCAAAATGAGGTCTGACATTCAAAAGAACAGTTCGCCCCGGCGAATCTCTGATCGATTCATTGTGTTTATGAGGTATTCAGCCTGCGTAAATACTTTATTCTGGACAAGTATGAAGCCTCATATAGAAAAAGCTTAATCTCGTTTTCTAACGGGGTTCATCTAATTATTTTCAGCATCTCTTTGAATTCCCCGGTACCCGCCCTTTCCAGAAGCTGGAAAATTATCGTCTCAGTTGACGTGATTACCGCACCCTGTTCCTTCATGAGCTCAAGGCCGACATACCAGTTCTCTTCCGTCCTCGAATCAACAGCATCGCGTGGCACATGAACATTATAACCCCTCTCGAC
This sequence comes from uncultured Nitrospirales bacterium, assembly GCA_964347425.1. GTDB lineage: Bacteria > Nitrospirota > Thermodesulfovibrionia > UBA6902 > BMS3Bbin08 > CAYFYW01. Next base: position 1,229 of record CAYFYW010000205.1, on the reverse strand, counting down.
GAGGGTAACAGCGGTCTGAAGGATGCAGATATGGGTTTCAACCCCTGTCAGTATTATATTTTTTAAACCAGCTGATTTAAGGCGGTTATTGAAATTCTCAACAGCGCAACAATCAAAATCCATTTTCTCAACAGGCTCATAGGTCCTCAAAGCATCTTTAACCTCGGGCAAGGTAGTACCCATCATTCTGGGATATTGTTCAGTTGAAATCACGGGCAGATTGAACAGTTTTGAAAGACGAAGGAGTTTGACTATATTGTCAACAACCCTTTCTCTCTGTCTCATGACCGCCATGAGTTTTGTCTGAATGTCTACGATAACTACACCTATATTTTCTTTACCTAATCTAAGTACAGTCATTTTTTAATTCCTGTCCTGTCATCCCCTTCCGTATATTCTGGTAATTTCTGAGAGCTTTTTCACCATTGCAAACGATATTTGTTCACGCGTAAGCCTCCATTTCCAATTACCGTTAGAACTTGCTGGCAGGTTCATCCTCGCCCTTTCTCCGAGACAGAGGATATCCTGCATTGGTATGATGACCATATCTGCAACAGACATCATGGCAAGCCTTATAAGTTCCCAGCAGATTGTTCTTCCTGAAACTTTTCGCCCTGCATATTCAGATATCATTTTTCTGACGTCATGGCCTATCTCTTTCTTAAACCATCCTTTGATCGTGTTGTTATCATGTGTCCCAGTGTATACCACACAATTTTTTATATGGTTATGGGGTGCATAGGGATTGGATTGAACGTCCTCTCCAAATGCAAAAAGGAGGACCCTCATGCCGGGAAATCCGAACAGATTCATTATCTCTCTCACATCCGGCGTAATAACCCCGAGGTCTTCCGCGATAATAGGAAGGTAAGTAAAATGTTTAAAAAGCGCGTTAAAGAAGTCTTTCGCAGGTGCCTCTATCCAGTTACCGTTTATAGCCGTCTTCTCATCTGCACGAACGGCCCAGTAACCAACAAACCCTCTGAAGTGGTCAAGCCTGAACATATCAAAAAGCTTTAGATTATGTTCCAGGCGCTTTATCCACCACGAGTAGCGGCTCTCCTTAAGAACATCCCAGTCATAAAGCGGATGTCCCCACAGCTGGCCTGTGGAGCTGAAATAATCAGGGGGCACACCCGCGACAAATACCGGTTTTTTTTCTTCATCTAAATTGAAAATATCAGGGTTTGCCCACACATCTGAACTGTCGTAATTTACGTAAATAGGCA
>CAYFYW010000204.1:0-6918 GCA_964347425.1 uncultured Nitrospirales bacterium | reverse complement strand
CAAACATTCTACGTACAAGGTTGTTTGTTATTCCTATGTAAAGAACATTATTGAATTTGTTCGTGAGAATATAAACATAGTACTGCTTGTCATATCTCATAGTATAATGGTATCAATACTCAGATTCTGAAACAAGCCTGCCCTGAAGAGATTCTGAAACAAGTTCAGAATGACGCTTTCAGGGTTCAGAATGACATAATAAATGCAATGGTCTTATTATATAGTCTATACCACCGAAAGATCTCCTATTTCCTTAGTCCGTATATAAGCTGAATCCACCCGTTATGGGATCATCGGGCAAAGATTGAAAACCGCCCCCTTTTTTGGCTCGTTTTGCCTTATTGCAATTTCAGCGGCTGTAATCTATTATGGAGATAACCGTGAATAGAACAAGTGTGAGGACAATTCTCTCTGAAGGTATCATTGGAGAACCGGTTACAGTCTGCGGCTGGGTGAGGACAAGACGCGAGTCAAAGGGATTCGCATTTCTTGCACTGGCCGATGGCTCTGCACAGGAGACACTTCAGCTTGTCATTCCAGGTGATGCCCCTGCTTTTTCTGAACTGCACCGCTGCAATACAGGGGCAGCAATTAAAGCCCTGGGTGTACTTAAAGCGTCGCCGGCAAAAGGTCAAAAAGTCGAGGTTGAAGTTTCCGAAATCGAGGTGTTCGGAGAAGCTGATTCTGACAGATACCCCCTGCAGAAGAAGGGACATTCACTGGAGTTCTTAAGAGAGATCGGACACCTCAGAGCGAGAACCAATACTTTTGGGGCTGTATTCAGAGTGCGTAACATCCTTGCCGATGCCGCACATGAGTTTTTTCAAAGCAGGGGATTTATCTGGATTCATACCCCTATTATTACTGCCAGCGACTGCGAAGGAGCTGGTGAGCTCTTTACCGTTACATCCCTTGATCTGAAGAATATACCGAGGAAAGATGGTGGAGACATAGATTTTTCCCGGGACTTTTTCGGCAGGCAGGCCTTTCTGACAGTCAGCGGGCAACTGCAGGCAGAGTTTCTGACCATGTCGCTTGGCAACGTGTATACATTCGGCCCAACCTTCAGAGCGGAAAACTCAAACACGTCACGTCATCTTTCTGAATTCTGGATGATAGAACCTGAAATGGCTTTTGCAGACCTCGGGGATGATATAAAGCTGGCCGAAGATTTTCTCCACGCCTTATGCCTGAAGGTTTTGGAAAAAGGTGAAAAAGAAATCGCTTTTTTTGAGAGGCATTATAAGACAATCTCCGTTGAAGAGCTGAGGCTGTTGGCTGAAAAGCCTTTTGTTCAGATTTCCTATACAGATGCCGTCAACGAACTGCAGGGGGCTAAAGAAAAATTCGAGTTTGCTGTTAAGTGGGGTTCTGATCTGCAATCAGAGCATGAACGCTATCTGACAGACAAAATTTTCAAAGGGCCGGTAGTTGTTACAGATTATCCCAAAGAGATAAAGGCTTTTTATATGAGGTTGAACCCGGATGGGAAAACAGTAGCAGCCATGGATGTCCTTGTCCCCAAAATAGGCGAGATAATCGGCGGAAGCCAGCGTGAGGAGAGGTTAGAGGTGTTGGAGGACAGAATGCGTCAAGCGGGGATGCCTGTGGAGGGCATGCAGTGGTATCTCGATCTTCGCAGGTTTGGAACAGCGCCTCATGCAGGTTTTGGCCTGGGATTCGAGAGGTTTGTGCAGTATATTACCGGGATGACCAATATCCGCGATGTAATCCCCTGTCCCAGGGCTCCCCAGACCATCAGATTCTGAGCAGGTAGTGGAAGCATTTCTTTTTCGAGATAAAGCAACTTCAAGATAGAAATGTCGGGGTACTGATATTTAGATACATATAAAGGACTATCGGTAAAAAAAAACCGCTCAAATACCATACCCTGCCATCACGAAAAAAGAAATGCTTACGCAGGTAGTATCTGCATTGATAATGATCAGGAATTGTGAGTAAAATATATATGTAGGCTATAAAGGCGGGCATGCCCGCTTTTCTTTAATATGTTATTTTGGACGGTATCGGAGGGTTGTCATACATAATGAATTTTTTGGATTAAGCGATGAAAGAACTGGTTTTGTCACAGGATGCCAATGGAGACTGGATAGCAAAGTGCAGTACAATACCGGGCTTTGTTACAAAGGGAAAAACACAAAATGAGGCCATAGAAAAAATGAAGGCCGCTCTTTCTCTCTACTTTCCGTGTGGTGATGATTGTGAAGAATCAAAATAACCAACGGACTGTGAGAAAATTATTCAGGTTCAACGCCAGTAAGTTTACAAAACACCTCATATCATAACTGCCCAAAATGTAATATCTATGGAGGCTGAACATCTTCTAAACACTATGAATCGATCAGAGATTCGCCTCGGGCGAACTGTTTTTTTGAATGTCAGACCTCATTTTGACAAGCGAGGTGATAGGGAATATGATTGTTTTGGCCGGTAGTGACCTCACATAATCCGTTAATTTCAGATTGTAAAATAAAAAACATTGAGTCTGGACTCTTATAATTCTGCATATATGGAAACAGCATTTTAGGTTTTTGAATAAATCATTTTTCAATCTTGTAACTTTTCAGAATTTTTTTGATATCAGCCTCCTCATTTGAAGGCATGGGCACACCGTCAAACAGTTCCCATTTCTCCATGTGTTCTGCGGATGCATCCGGCTGCAGAGTAACGAGTGGAGAAAGGGTCTCCATCTCCAGCATGAAATCATTGGTATACGTTTCATATGATACATTGAAATCCGGATATGGGGAGCGTGCGAGGTGTGTATAATACTTCACAAAGAGATGGTTGTGATTGAAGTATGCAGCCCATCCGTTTTCATTGGATATCCCGAACTTTAAGGGCTGTCTGATATGAGGGTCTTGCCGGAGAATAATATACCTCTCTCCCATGTGTATGCGTGCATCGTTAAGCCTCGTATACGGCCACAGGGCCAGTATCCTGTTCGGCAGCAGGTCTGTATTTCTCCCGGATAGCGGGATAATCTCTTTTCCTCCCTTTGCCATTGCTGTTATGCTCCACACCGATAACTCTATTGGCCAGGGGCCTGCATTTGTGAGACGGTGAAGGATGCTTACCATGCTCTTTTCAAGAGAGAGAGTTATCTCCATCTCTTTTTTAATCCTGTTTTTTTTCTCAACATCCTGGATCGTCTTGATACCACCGGGGATTTCCTCCCATGTCACGGGAGTATTGTCAGGTTCATATGTCCTGGGTTTTGATTCCGGGCTGTGCCAGAGGCGATGACCTCCGTAAATCCTCCACTCTTTCCCTCCTGTCAGCCCCATTGTTGATTCTATTTCACACATCTCATTGTCCTGCCGCAGAAAGCCATATCGAATGATCCGCGGACCGACATCACTTGTTATCACTGAATCAACAATGCCGTTTGTTATCTGTATACAATTTTCCCATCCGCCATAGGATATCCTTTGAACATTTACACGAGCCATAGAGTCCTCCTTTTAAGAAATGCGCTAAAGGTTACTTAAGTTTTTAAGGTTATTATTTTACAATTTTTTCGTCTGCAGTGTCCCGGCGGAAGAAGGGCAGGGGATACTTTGCAGAGAGATCGAATGTGCGGTAAAATATAACTATGGTAATTATGAAAAGATTATTCTATATATCCCTTACTGTTTTCATACTGTCTTCCTGTGCCCCTGTGCTGAGGCAGGACATTATGAGGAAGGCAACTTTTGACATACAGCTTTCAGAACTCAGGCAAAATCCTGAGATCTATAAAGGAAGACTTTTCGTCCTTGGCGGGATAATTGTTAAAACTACACTAACGGCAGAGGGCTCTCTCATTGAGGCCCTTTATGTGCCGGTGGATTCCATGGGTTATTTGAAAGGCCTTGATACCTCACAGGGCAGATTTCTGGCAATCTACAGGGGTAAGGATATTTTAGACCCGGTGATTTTCCGGGAAAAGAGAGAGATTACCCTTGCAGGTAGTTTTATAGGAACACGTACCGGCAGGATAGATGAGCTGGATTTCACCTATCCTTTCTTTGAGATAGAAGAACTGTACCTCTGGGAGGAAGCAAGAGAAGAATACCTGGCTCCGCCCTATCCATCATGGTATTATCCATGGTATTATCCACCATATTATCCGCGGTATCACCCGTACTGGTGGTATGATCCCTGGTGGAGATAGCATTGATCTGACTGACATACTTCTTTTACATTAAACCAATAATACATCTGGAAGACAACAGATTAAAACCTAAAGATGTTTGCCATCCTACGAGGACAGTACTGAGATAAAATACTGAGGTTTTTTAATGGTTTTCTCTTTATATATTCTTTTCTGTAACCGGGGTTTCAGGTCGCTTACAGTATAACAGATCTATTCTGCATTCTTTAAACAGGAAACAGGTTCTTTTTGCGAACGCAACCAGTACCAGCATTACAGGGACTTCTATGAGGGGACCTACCACAGTAGCCAATGCCACTGTCGGATTAAAAGCTGTTATTGCAATAGCAATGGCAATTTCAAAATCCCTTCCAGTAGAGTTAAACGCACACGCAACAGAATCCTCATAGCTAAGACCTAATTTTCGGCTCACAAAATAAACCACCGCAAACATTGACCAGAAGAATATGGTCATTGGCAGGGCCATTTTAATGATAATGCCCGGACTTTCCAAAATAAGGTCTCCTTTAAGAGCGAACATAACGATAAGTGTGAAAAGAAGACCGACAATTGCCAGCAAATTTAAATAGACCTTTGCTTTATTAAACCCCTCTTCTCCATATCTTCCAACTCCGAATTTACGGGTAAAAAACCCGGCCAGAAGTGGAAACCCCAGGTAAAGGATGACACTTTCACCGACTAACAATACATCAAACCCTACCTTACCCAGGAGCAATCTGGCATAAACAGGGATTAGGAGCATCTGCATAATGGAATTAATAGCCACGAGTACAATAGCCAGGGCATTATTCCCCTGTGCCAAAAAGGTAAATACAATTACCATTGCAATGCAGGGGGCCAAACCATATAAAACAAGTCCGGTATGAAGATCAGACCCACTCTGCAGGAAAGTATTTGCAAGAAGTAACATCCAGAAGGGAGCTATTAAGAAATTGAAAACCAAAACAATGAAAAGCTGTCTGGGTGAGCGGAAGGCCTTGCCGAGGTCTTCTACCCGCACATTTGTCATAGCCGGATACATCATAAGAAAAAGACCAATTACCACACCGAGAACCAATGTATTTGGCAGGTTGAACTGATAGTTTCCCCTGAAAATGGACTTAATGGCATCAATAGGGGGGGTAAGTTCAAAATTGGAAATACCATATAACTTCCCTATAAGTATTCCCACTGTCATGCTTATAATGACAAATAATGGCAGCAATCGGAAATCTTGAATTTTCTCAACAAATCTTTTTTTCTCTTTCATACTTTCTACCTCTGACGTTCCTTTGAGCCAATTTCAATTACATCGTTCATCTATGGAAAAGTTCAGATACTCCTATACACGATTATCAGTTAGAATCTACGCTATTATAGCAAAATCTATTTATTATTTATCCACTCAATCGAAACATGTGTGAGACATATTGAATTTTTCAGGAACTCCTGAGATAATTAATACAAACGCATCTAATTCTCATACATTATGGACCAGAAAAAAATTGATGTAACCGGGATATTCCGGAAAGTCCTTCTTGAAATCGACATAGTATTTCATGTCGCAGCCGCGGTATTGCTTCTTACGGCGTGTGGTTTTATACTTTATCGAGCATCTCTGAATTTATTAGAACCATCACGCATTTCCATGATAGCACTGGTAAACGATGTGCTTCTTGCCCTCATTATCCTTGAACTCCTCTGGACGGTTATCAGGTTTTTAAAGAAACAGAAATTCTCCCTGGGTCCTTTTCTTGCAATCGGTGTTATAGCTGCAATAAGGAGAATACTCTTAATAGAGGCCCAGACCTCTCTTATGGAACATACGCCTGTTGATAAGCTTTACGAGATAGGAGTCAGCACAGGGGTGATAATCGTGCTGATGATTGCCTACTATCTGTCTGTGAAGGCTCAGAAAATTGAGCAGTAAGTTGAATCCTTTCATAATCAAGACAGCAAAACTTTTTACAATTTTTGTAAATGCAAATGTTGACTTATACAATTAAGCGTTACTTGCAGGATGTTTTGATATCCCCGGTTTGTTATCCTCCATCACGAGCGATTGTGCATTTGTTATCTCTTTGGCAGGTTGTTCAAGATTTAACACCTTTGTCTCGGCAGTTTTCCTTGTCTCCTTGTGTACCCCCTGAAACTGGCTGATATTTGCTTCAATTTTAGCTCCCTTGGCAATAGAAATACTTTCTTTATAAGAGATATCTCCTTTCCCTACAGCACGGGGTCCCAGATCTATCTCATTTCCCTCCAATTTGCCATTAAATTCTCCATTTACATATATTTTCCCCTTTGCTTCTATCTTCCCCTCACTGAATTTACCCGTAATTTTTACATCACCGCCTACAATAATATCTCCGTTACTTATCTGTCCTTCGATGTCAACATTGCCTTCCTTGGTTTTTATATCCCCTTTACAGTTACCTTTAATGACAATATTGGATTTTTGTTCAGAAGTTATATTGCCTTCAACATCTCCATCTAATTCTAAATCGCAGGATATCTTGATATCTCCTGTTAGTTTACTCCCTTTTAGAATGGTATTTGATTTCTGTTTTCTGACAACCTCCGCCGAATCTTTTCTGTAATCATCAGCCTTTATATCTATATCCCCCATGCTTACTTCTTGTTTTCCAAACATTTTCGCCTCCTTTTATTGAATTAAAAAAATATATATATCTACATAAAAAAATCTTACACTATTTTATGAAAACTTTTTGTGATTTAAATCACAAAATTCCTGGAGACCG
>CAYFYW010000203.1:0-2371 GCA_964347425.1 uncultured Nitrospirales bacterium | reverse complement strand
TCCCATATCTCATTGAATTTGGAGCTTGAATAGGGAACCACGATTTCAGAAAAGAAAAATAGCGCGACACTTACCATTATGCCTGTTATCACAATAGGTTGGACAACTTTGAAAATATTGAGGCCGCAGGCCTTCATGGCTGTGAGTTCGTTCTTTTTTTTCAATAATGAAAACAGAATGATTATAGAGATGAGGGTAGCCGGGGGCAGCATCTGAATGAATATAAGAGGGGTTTTGTAAACGAAATAAGCCAACATGATACCCATTGGCGCTTGAGCCTCGATGAAGTTATCTATCTTCTGGACAAAATCTATAATTAGATAGATGGATAGGAAAATGATCTGGCAAAGACATAGGAGTTTAAGAAACTCCGTCGCGAGGTATTTTGAAAGTACTTTCATTTCTATTTAGCTAATGCCTTCCCCCTTCCCATAACTGTCACCCTGCCTACTTTCCCATCTTAATTTCACCCTTTCCAAGATGTTAATGGAACGATCCTTAGAGGCCCTGCGCCACAGATACAGACAGGATATGAGTAGAAACAGGTCAGGGAGCCATACGCCCACTAAAGGTGAGACGGCCCCCGTTTCACATAGACTTCTCACACCACCCAGGAACATGTAATATATGAGGAAAATTACTATACCAACAACAATACCGACAGATCGCCCCCCAGATCTTAACTGTGCCCCCAGGGGAACGCCTATAATTCCCATCAGAAAAACGGCCAAGGGTATTGAAAGCTTCTCTAAGAGCTTTATGAGGGTCACATTGTAGCTGACTTCTCCTTTAGTCTCATTTTTCAGGGTGTCCTTGAGTTCCCGAATAGACATCTCTTTCGGACTCTTCTTCCGCGATGAAACAGCCTTCATAATATCATGCAGGCCTATGTTCAGATTGTAGGTATCAAATTTCAGGGTTCTGGCTGATTGGAAATCCTTGTCCACCATGAAAATGGTTCCATTCAGAAAGCCTAGGGTTATGGTTCTCCATTTGGGATTAGACAGAACCCTTGCTTCTTCCGCCACAATGGTATTTGTCGTTTGTGGATCTCGTCTGTCCACCACGAACACATCTTTCATGACGCCTTCATGGGTAGAAAAGCTGTTAATGTAAAAAGTCAGGTTCTCAAAGGGTTCACAGAATATTCTTTCCTTAATAGCTAAGTCAGCCTTTGACTGGGCGATCTGAAAAACCATGTCCTTAAAGGATCCATTACCCCAAGGGGATCCGAAAACAGCCAAAAAAATCGCTATCAGAAAACTCACAAAAGATACAAGAAGAACGGTTGGAAGCATCTGAAACAGACTAATTCCCGAAGATTTTAGAGCCAGGATCTCATTGTCACTGGATAGGCGAATGAATGCGATAAACACGGCCATGAGAGCGGCAGCAGGCAGGGCAAAGAAGATAATACCGGGAAATAAGTAGAATATCAGCTTGAACACCTGTCCTGGATGGACCCCGCGATTTATCACCCACTCTGAAATGGTCAGCATTCTGGTAGCCACCACAATAAAGGCAAAGACCGTTAGGATGGTTAAGAAAGTGGGCCAGATTTCATTAAAGATATACTTCTGGAGTGTTAGTTTCATCTGAACTCATCCTTCAACAATGCCACGCTCATAACATGTGTCCCGAGGGGCAGATTCCAAAGCCACGGCGACCCAATTATTTACATGAAGCAATCTCATTTTTCTCGGAAACCAACGAGATTGCGACGTTGTCCCGACGGGACTCCTCGGAATGAGCGGGAACTTAATTTCTCAAAGCTCTCTTTTTGTTGCGTCCTGCTTAGAACATCTCCAAGAATCTGGGCGGCCATCTCTATTTCTTGTTGACCCTCCACCTTCTCTACTTTATAATCGCGCCCAACTCGGGCTCACAGCAATGAGATTTGCCTCATTCAATGATAATCTAGCCGATCCACGATACTTAGAGCCTCTGAAAGTACCTGACAGTCCATTCTTGATCCGCAATTTTTTGACCTGTGCTACGACAGGATATCCATGACCCTTTCCGTGTGCGTTATATGCCTTAATGAAGAGGGGAACATCAGGCGGTGTCTTGGGAGTTCCTCGTGGGCGGACGAAATTGTGGTTGTTGATGCCATGAGCCAGGATAAAACCCTAGAGATTGCCAAACAATACACAGATAAGGTGTTCCAAAGGCCATGGACAGGCTATGTGGATCAAAAGAATTTTGCCCTTTCAAAGGCGCACGGAGACTGGATACTGAGCGTGGATGCCGACGAAGAGATCTCATCCGCCCTGCGTAGTGAGATCTTGGCTGAAATCACCAAAGATGACGCTCAAGATGGGTACCAAATACCCCGCCGTTCCTTTTACCAGGGAAGATGGATCAATCATAG
>CAYFYW010000202.1:0-4351 GCA_964347425.1 uncultured Nitrospirales bacterium | reverse complement strand
ATGGTATTACGTTCAGTCTGTAATAAAGGTCTTCTCTAAACGTCCCATCTCTTACAGCCTTATCTAGGTCTTTATTTGTTGCTGCGATAATTCTTACATCAACCCTGATAGTTTTTATGCCACCGACCCTTTCAAACTCTTTTTCCTGAAGCACCCTGAGAAGTTTTACCTGAAGTGAAGGTGCAAGCTCTGCTATCTCGTCGAGAAATAAGGTGCCGTTATTCGCAAATTCAAAACGGCCTATCCTTGTATTAATTGCACCTGTAAATGCGCCTTTTTCATGGCCAAAAAGCTCAGATTCAAGAATGTCCTTTGGAATAGCAGCACAATTTAGAGGCACAAACGGCTTCCGTGCCCGGGAGCTGTAGTAATGAATAGTCTTTGCAAAGAGTTCTTTGCCTGTGCCGCTCTCTCCGCTAATAAGCACAGTGCTGCTTGTATCAGCTATCTTTTCTGTAAATTTGATAACATTCTGTATATGTGAAGAGTTTCCTATAATGTTGCGAAAACCATAGGTTTTCTTGAGTTCTTTTTTCAGCCTGATATTTTCCTCTTGAAGTGTGGAAACATCAAGTGCCCTTTCGATGGCAATGAGGATGTCATCAAGGACAAAGGGCTTTGTGACATAATCAAAGGCACCGAGTTTTATTGCTTCAACCGCGGTCTTCACTGTACCGAACCCGGTTATTACTATAGAAGGCACATCAATCTTTTGAGATGATACCTCTGATAAGATATCCATACCGCTCATCCCGGGCATCATAAGGTCGAGTAGAAAGATGTCAAATTTATCTTCTTTTAAACGCTTGAGACCCGACTTTCCGTCTGAGACTGACACAACTTCAAATCTCTTACTCTCAAGAAACTCTGTTAAAAGCTCCCTGATAGCCTTTTCGTCATCTATAATTAGAATGCGGCGCATAAAGCTAATATTGTACCTGTTCAGCCAAAAGACTTTCACAGGATTTTTTAAGAATTAATTAATCTCTTCTAATTTATCTCTGTGTTCTCTGTGCCCTCTATGGCAAAATAATATTTTCTCATTTTCCAAGTCTGTGAGTCTGTGCCAGCCCCGTTATATGTTTAATATTCTACGGGGGCCGAATTATCACAGTTATATTGCCATATTGTTATGACAACGTCAACGCTTTGTGGAAGCATCCGCCAATCTCTTCCTGCATAATGACAGTATTAATGGTAGTAAGATTTTGGAAACTTCTTTAAAACATGACGATTGCAAACATATCCGTGGCTCATGTGATTAATCTGTGATTATCTGTGTTTCGAATCCAGCCATATTGTCACAGGGCCGTCATTTATCAGCCCTACTTCCATGTGTGCACCGAAAACCCCCTCTTTAACATCAATGTAATATTCCCGCAGTGACCTGTTAAATCGCTTCCAGTACTCCTTTGCCATTTCAGGCTTTGCTGATGAATCAAATCCAGGGCGGTTCCCTTTCCGTGTATCTGCATAGAGGGTAAACTGCGGAACACTCAAAATTTCACCGTTAAGCTGCTGAACATTAATATTCATCTTCCCCTTCTCATCTTCAAAGATACGTAAATTCGCTACCTTTTTAGCCATTTGTTCGACATCCTCCATACCATCATCTTTGCCCACACCCACGAATATCAATAACCCCTGTTTGATAGCAGCGATATCCTGCCCCTGTACAACTACCTCTGCACTCTTCACTCGTTGAATTAGCACCCTCATATGACTGATTGTTCCTTCCTCAAGTTCTTATGATGTATAAAAAATTTTAATTTACGGTTGATTATCAGATAATCTTCATATTTAACTTTAAGTTATAAATATAATTTCAGAACTCTCTCTTGCAAAGCCTTATATGGTTTTCTCAATACGATACATGATAATGTAAAGCGTCTGACCCCCATAAATCAAGAAGGCGAGGTAAATTTTCATTCGGTGAGAGATCAGAATAGCCTGAAGGAAAGCTCAATGTAGAAATCAAATTTCTATTTCCCGGACGATATGGGAGCACATTTTCACTTTCTTTCTGTTATCTTGGTTTTTAATTTTCCCTCTGAATACAAGCTTTCATATGGTAATTGTTACCTCGGCTGATTGCGGTATCATGTAAGACCTATAAGGTTTTCTTATCAATTTTATAAGTATTCTTTAATAGTTATTGACTGTTGAGGGATATCGTGATATATTTTTTTACAATAAGGAATTCTCTAGACTCAGCTAAGAAATCAATTTCTATTCACATAGATAACATAACTGATTCTTTAAGCCAAATATTAAATAAAGGAGAGAAATATGAAAAGAGCAGTTAAGAATAATGGCATTGATATTTCTATTCATCTGTTTTTTAACGCTGTCAGTTGGTCTAACAGAAGCATGGGCAGCAGACCCCATTCCCGATATCAAAGCCAATGGCTTAGATGGTCCTATGGATGTGCTTCAAAGTAATATTCTTAATCATTCCAGGGAACAACCCCGTTCATTGAGAAACTCAAAAACGTCTTTCAATTCTTCATAATCGCTGTCGGGATAGACATAGTTGAAGGCCATAATGACCTGCAATGGTGTATACCCATAGTCAACGTCTTCCGAAACCGAATTAAGAAGAGCCGCAACAATGTGCCTGCCTAGCGCAGACAATCCGCCTCCCCTCATATTAAGCACATCAAGAAGGGTCATACCAGGGAACGCGTCCTCGAAGATATCCGAGAACAGATCTTCTGGCGAACAAGGACATGGCCAGGAATCTATGTGATGGGACTGTTTCCAATAGCCGGGGGTGCAGCCTTCAGTACCCATCAAGACACTGTCGGTCCCAAAACTCACTTTCTTGTCCTTTTTACCATGATTACGAGCTGAAGCCAGATCAGCCCCAAAGACAGACAGAGCTGAAATTATGAACGTTAGAATAAATAAGGAGACGATAATTCTTCTCATTTTTTCCTCCTTTTCCAAGGGAATCGACGCCTGGTTCATTTTAACGTCTGCTTTGTATAAGATGATTGGGTGTGACTTGTATCAGAAAGCGCTTATTCTACCATAAAGAAAATGTCAATAAAATGTTAATTATTTTAACATATAAACTGCTTTGCTGTCAATTCTTGGTAATTTGCAGAAAAGTTAGCATTTTCAAAACCTTAGTAATGGTTAATGGGACAACAAGGAGATATCTTCATGACTTTCAAAATCGAATAAATTTCATATGCATTGATATGCAAACCGTCTTTATCGCCCCATTTCCATAATTACTTCCTGGACGCTGAGAAAATAGGGGAAAGAAATCGGGAAAAGCCCGATAGAAAACTCGCGGCAACAGGGCAGATTAAGAACTCGTTTGCATGAGTATGTTAAAATTATAGAGATTGTTGAAAAACCCTAACAATCTCTGATTTCACGTAGAGGTGCGTTGCACCACAGTGCTTTACGCACAGATAAAGACAAGATTATACCCTGCAATTAGAAGAATTGCGGGTACTTAATCCCGGAAATCTAAAAGATTTCTCGGGGCTCCGATTAAATCTCGACAGTATATATGACTAATGACCTTATTGAAACAATAGTTAGTGAAGACGATGCTCTCCGTAACCGTTCCATAAATTCTCTCCTTCAACATAGGAACAAAAATGAACTCCTGAAACTTGCGGAAGAATTAGAAGTATTCCGAAAATCTTCCAACAATTTATACCATAAAGTTCGGGCATCTTTGTTTCTCTTTGTCATTTACAGATTCTACCTTCAGGTAAATGAAGATGTTATTCAACGTGGAAAAATTCCTGTTGAAGGTGTAAAAGCTGCTTTTAACAGGAATTTCGAAAAATCCATAGAAATTTTCCTAAAGGAAATAAAAAATGGTAGCACACACAATAAAGATGGTAATTATAACGCTGCTTTATTCAGTGCTATAGCCGAGTCATACCATAAGTTATCGTTTAAATACCTTCTTGACCAGGTCAAACTTTCCATTAGCCACTGCAAGGAAAACTATCACCTCTTCAATATCAACGGCCTGGATGACTATCCATATGCAGTTCCTGCAGCATTGACAACTCCTGACTCTAAAACAGGTCTCTATCCTGTCGGGGTGGACACGTCGCCTGTACGACTTGACCCATCTCACAGCGGATGGTCTGACATATTTTTCCTTGGAATGGATTTCCCTGAAGGTGCAAGGGTAATCAATATTTCCGTTAACTTAAGAATCCATGGCAGTGACGGCCCCGTAACGCCTCCGTGTGAATGTTACTGCCGTTTTATCGAGGAACCGGTTATACACCTGATCTCTGTTGATTTAAATACCTCAAAGAAGGTATCAACGATACAGGAACTGTTTAATTTTGGAAACGATTATCTCTCATTG
>CAYFYW010000201.1:0-14504 GCA_964347425.1 uncultured Nitrospirales bacterium | reverse complement strand
ATCGTATGACAACCTGTAAAAAAATCGGGATATGTAGACCTTTGGGTTATCTCCCGCATGGTGCGTGATTTTTTGCTCATCAATAATAAATTTTTGACGCCAGATAATATCCTGTGATGCCTGTTATATGCATCTTTGCTTACTGATGGAACACTTAGGGAAACACCTTTCATTAACGATGAGCTTCTAGAAAAACATTATGTTATGTTTATAGGTGACGCTCTTTGTCACTCTTGCCGTTCTATGTCAATTTTTTGTCATATATTTCTCCAAGATCAGGAACTCCGCCTCCATACCGTGTTTTACTGCCATAGCACGTAATCAGACTGATTGTCGTGCCTAAAATCATCAATTCCAGGGACTATTATTTACTTTTTCACAACATATCGATAGTGCAGAAATGGGCAGCATATTAATTTCTCCAATAAAAAAATGTTCGGCACAAAAATTGCATACACCGATATAGAAAGGAGAGAGAAATGGTAGAAATAAATAACAAAATTCAAGAGTGCAATATATGCAAGAATGAATATACGTCAACTTACGCTGAAGCCATGCCCGGTGTAAAAATTTATGTTTGTGAAAAATGTCTGGAATCTGCAAAACATAATTTTATCTGGATATGCATGAGTTGTGGAGAAGTTTATATCAGACCGAAATCATTAATTCTTCAAAGGCTTGATAATTTTGAACTCAAAAAGGCTTATCTCACCTGTCAGGATATGCAGATAATACAGGGAATTGATATGTGTATAAAATGCGATCCTGAAGGGATATTGAACTATATGGATAAAGTAAAAGTGGCAGCGGAATGTTGAACAGGGTTTTTTGAATTTCCTTCATTTTCGTTTCTCGGGTATCTTCAATTTCCAGTTCAGCCAATACACGAATTCTATCGATATCCAAATTCCAAACCTCAACAGGAATTTGAATGATTAAGCAGCAATCCTGTTTTCATAAAGTTATTTCAAAGATCTTCCGATAATAAATATAAGAAAGAGATAAGTGGAAGACCTACAGGAAACGACGTGTAAATACAGAAACGAGGTTTAGATATGTTTAGTGCAGAAGGCCAATGTGATATTTGCAAAAAAGAGCATACATCAATGCGTATGGCTATTAAGACCGGGGTAATAGGTGACGTCTGCCCGAGTTGTTTAGAAAAAACAAGGGATAATTTTATCTGGCTATGTATGAATTGTGGGAAATCCTATTTCAGGCCCAAAGAATCAGTAATTAACAGGCTAAAAAGACTCGGAATTGAAAAGGCTTCACAGCTTTGCACAGGAGTACAGTTAATCCAGGGGATAGATATATGTATAGAATGTAACCCTAAAGGGATATTGAGATATGTCAATATAAAAAATTCAAAATTTGACGTGGAAGTATGCATAAACTAGAAGATATCGAGAGGTCAGCTAACCTTTCAGTGTTCAATCTTTAAAACCTTTGCCCCCCGGATCTTGCGCTCCTTAAGTTCTACTAATGCCATATTCGCCTCTTCCAGTCTGAACTCCTCAAATTCAGGCCTGATTGGAATCTCCACAGCTAACGACAGAAACTCCTCAACATCCCTTCTGGAGATATTGGCGACGCTCTTTATCTCCTTTTCCATCCAGAGATCGCGCGGGTAATCAATCTGTAATAATGCTTCCTTATCCCTTTCCTCTTTTCTGATTGCATTGATGACAAGCCTGCCGTTCCTGTGCAGATTCTTCAATACCTCCACTACCGGTTTCCAGGCAGGTGTAGTATCAATTGCACAATGCAGTTTTTCAGGAGATTCTTCATCAAAACCGCCGGCCCATATCGCCCCAAGCTCTCTGCCGAAGTCTCTTTCGCTTTCAGTTCTGGAAAAGACAAAGACCCTGGAATCCGGATATTTATGCCGGACCATTTTGAGGACAAGATGCCCTGACGCCCCGAACCCTACAAGACCGATATTGTCGCCATCTCTAATTCCGGACAACCTCAAGGAACGGTAGCCGATTGCCCCTGCGCATAAGAGCGGAGCAGCTTCTGTGTCGGAAAAGTCATCAGGAATCCTGTAAGCAAAATCCTCTGAAACAGTGGTGTATTCAGCATAACCCCCATCAGCATCCCTGCCTGTCGCCCTGAATTTACCACATAAATTTTCATTTCCTTCAAGGCAGAATTTGCATTCACCGCAGGCAGAATTTATCCAGGCAATCCCAACCCTTTCTCCCGCTTTAAACCTACTGACTTTGTTGCCGGCCTGTTCAACTTTTCCCACAATCTGATGGCCCAGGATAACAGGAAATTTTGCAGGTGGTGTCCTCCCCTCTATTACATCCATATCTGTATGGCATACACCGCATGCCGAAACCTTCATCAGAATTTCTTTGTCCCCTGGAACAGGGGTGGGTATATCAACCAGTTCCAGCGGCAGCCTATTCTCCTCAAGGTTAACGGTTCTGTTTAATACCATTGCCTTCATCTTTATACCCCTCCAGCCTGTTAAGCCCCTCTTTGGCCTGTTTATAGTCCTCTGAAAACCGCGGCAGGTAAATAAGTGCTCTTCTGTAATTTTCCAATGCCTTTGCTTTTTCACCTCTCTTTTCAAGTGAGAGAGCAAAAAGGTAATGGTCTTTGCCTAAAGCAATCTTATGATTGTCAACCCTGTAGGGGAATAACTTCAGGGCATTGTTCCTTACATCTATTGCCTTATTCCAATCCTTTTTATTTTCGTAGACCCTGGCCGTAACCTCGAAGGGGTCGATGTTCAGGGATAAAAGGTAACGGATATCCTCTTCTCCGGAGGGATCATAAAGGGTTATAATCTTCAGACCCGCTTTAATAATCTCGTCCTGATACTTTTCCTTCTCTTTAAGGTAAAGGTCCAGGAGTAAGGCGTGGAGGGGAATAGATTCAGAAAATGAATCGACATGTTTTTTTATCTTTTCCAGAACCACAGAGTAGGTGTAGAGACCTCCCATATAGTGTCTTATCTCTTCTTCAGCAATATCTAATACCCTCCCTGTCATCAGCCAATCAACAATCTCCTTTGCCATTACTGCCAACCTGTCCGGGATCTCTTCATCTCTGGAACCTGTAGTGGTGAAAGACGTTTTTGGCTTCAAATCGCTCCCCTCCAGGACATAGGCATCTACCCTCCACCTGCTACGAAACCTTGTTAAGTCTCCGTAAATGGAGAAGTCAGATGATTCCTTCCTCCTGACCTCTTCCACCACCTCTGGTTCTATCCTCCAGAGGATTCCGCCTCTCTTTTTTCTGCCTCTCTTTTCTGTCCACAGGTAGGAAGGTTCTATCTCATAGAGTCTCTCTCTGATTGTCTCCACCGGGACGGTCTCTATGAAATCATGTCTTGAGAGCTCTGACCTCAAAACCACTGCAACGTTCATATCGAATGCCTCGGACTGTATGTCGTTGAAAGGAAAAACCGCTATCCTGACCATCTCTGCATGAGCATCTGCAGCCTGCGGCAGCATCCCCTGTACAAAAAGACATAAGAAGACAAAAAAGGCTATCCCGTGTTTTCTCAATATCCCCGTATTTTCCATAACTCTCAGTTCCTGTACGTTTATCATTTGACCTTCTACCTATTATGCATGATATGATGAACAATTTCTTTGCCAGATCAAAGACCTATTATTTTGTTCCGAAAATGATCTTCCAGATAGCCACAGGACGTAAAGATATTCTACGTCCCACAGGCTTACACAGATTTTCAGCAAGACAAACTTTATAAATAATCATCAACAGGGAGGCTGGAAGAGGTTTGACATTCAAAAAAACAGTTCGCCACGGCGAATCTCTGATCGATTCATTGTGTTTATGAGGTATTCAGCTTCCGTAAATACCTTATTTTGGACAGGTATGGCTAAAAATAATACGAAAGTTCTATCCTTATATGATTGTCCTCGCGTACGACATGGATAGCGTCTTTATCAGATGAATCAAGTACAAAGAAGGAATCAAGGCTGATCTTCCAGCCCTCACCTATCCTTCGGTTCGATTCAAACGTAAAGACACGGCCTTTGCTGTCAATGTCCTGGATTATTCCCATCAGTGCCTCCGTACTTGCCGCATCGTTCAATGACAGACGCGTACCGATCATTATGTCGTTGTCGAACATCGTTGTGGCATTCCTGCCTCGTTCGTCATAAAGCCACTCACTGAGCACGCCTATATCGACTCCGCCGGTGGTCACCCCTGTAAAGGTGCATTCAAACCCCCCCGTTAAGGCGAAGAAGTCTTCGTCTCCCTGACCATTCCTGTATGTGGATTCGATTTTCCATAACCACCGGCCTGTCACAAGCAGTAAGTCCAGACCTGTCTGGCTTATTATTTCGTAAAATGGGATCAAGACGGGCTCACCATTGCTGTTGATTCCAAAAATGAGTGTCGGTTCTCTGCCAGTACCGCGAAAGTAGGATATTCCCATGTCCCAATTTCCTGTTGTGTGGCTGTACCTGACGGCAGTGTCTATGTGAAACTCTTCTGCAGAGCTCTCGTACATGGCCCGGTCGGTATCTACCGCAAACGGCGTACGGAGGCGTCCTTTTTCACCGGGGAACGTGCGCTCGCGGAAATAGGGCAATATGAACATATCTAAAACACCCCAGTCACGGGGTATGGAAAGGTGTATCATGGGCTGGCCCAGCTTATCCTCGGCGTCCTGGTTCTCAACCAGATCTGTCTGGTTGATGATATCCACCAGGTGCTGGGATTCTGTTACCCCCCAGAAGACTTTACTGATGCCAACACGAAGCTCCCATTTATCAGCAGGCCACAGGTAGTTTAACTCCCGTATGTCAAAATGGCTCCGCTCCGTGTCAGAACTGTCGAGTCTTGCAAAGGGTGTGAATGTAAAGCTTGAACCGTCTTTCCACTCGTGGTAATACTCTGGCTGCAATACGATTGAGACGTCGTCCCTCTTCTGTCCATCGTACAGGGCTTCGTTGATAAACACCCGTCCTTCTATTGCCATGTGTCCGGATAGTTCATAGGCATCGGCCCCTGGTACAAACAGTAGACATATAGCCACTGTCAAAGATCCCGCAGATAAGAGTGTTTTTAATCGTCTCTCGTCCTTCATTCTTCGTCTTTCGTATTACGTCAGCTAAAATAAGTTATTGAGTTATTGAGTTATTGCCTTCTGCCTTTATCCCTTTTCCCTTAACCCTGTTTTTATCTCGCCCTTTTCAGGCTGGTTCTGCTGAAGTCACGGTCTTTAAGTCCGGTCTGAAATTTATAATTTGAGAATTCCAGACGGGTGCTTTTGCCGTTCTGATGGTTTACCATGTTCATTTCTCCGGCACGCCAGAATTTATCCAGATATTTCTGGTAACCTGCGAATATGAGAGTCTTTAGATGGGAATTCTTGCGGTCATAGTAGGTAACTTTTAATGCCCGATACTCTTTTTTGTCTATCCAGGTTACCTGACGGGTATATCCTGAGTTTTTCTTATCAACCGGATAACGTTCGACAATAAAACATTCCTGTCCTTCATACACTTCATCGCGGATCCATCTGTATGTGTACTTCTCGACTTCCTGGCTGGAGAAGTCCTCATAGGAGAACTCGCTGCCCATGAATGAGCCGGATTTGTTGCGTGAGCTGATTCTTTTTACTCTTTTTAAAGCCGGAAGATAAAGCCACTGGTCATCGTCACCGACTTTATGGGTAAAGTTCAGAAATGCCGTGCCCTTAACGTCTTTTGGATTATCAAATATGGTCAGGCTTTTGTCGCCGTCTCCTTTGACCTCCAGTGTCTTGATACGAATCTTGCGAATGCTTTCCTTGCTATGTCTATTTTTAAGAACCATTAGCATATTGGCTGTAAAATCTTTAAAACCAGAGTTACGCCTGTCTGCCTCCTGTGCAATAGCAAGGCCCTCTTCCTCAGGAGTCCCGGCTGTAGAAATTGCTGGCAACATGAATAGAAACAGCGCTATGTATGCTAATGATTGTCTCATGTGTCTCAATAATCTTTTCACTGCCTTCCTCCTTTTATTCATTGGCAAGTTTATAATTCTTCCTGTCCACTTTCATCAGCAGAGCGGGCAGGAATAAAAAGTCAAGAGCCAGTGCCAGAGATATGGCCATTGCCGACATCAGGCCCATGTCCGAGCTCATTCTGTAGTGTGAAAAGATAAGAACCAAAAAGCCTGCGACCAGCGCCACAGTTGTGATTAACATGGCTGTGCCAACGGTGTTTAAAGAATAGCGTATGGCATCGGAAGGCTCCATGTTATGCTCACGGCGGGCGCGGAGGTACTTGCTCATGAAATGCACTGTATCGTCAACTACAATTCCTATGGTCATTGCAACAACTACTGATAGGCCAAGACCGACATCTCCTTTGATCATGCCCCATAAGCCAAATGCCATGAAGGCGGGCATGAGATTTGGAATAAGGCTTACCAGGCCCATTTTAAAACTGCGAAATGCCAGCATAAGGATACCGGAGATCAATAAAAGCGCCCAGAAAACCGCACCCAGCATGCTTTTTATGTTGCGGCTGGTTATATGGGCCCAGATGATCGAAAGACCGGAGCCGTATGTAAACATTTTTTCAGGGGCATTTTCTTTCAGCCATTGCTGTGATTTTTCATCCATTTTATGCAGGTCTGTCGTGCTCATATCTCTAAAGCTTACGATCATGCGGGTGGCTGATTTATCTACATTGATCATATTGTTAAGGTTAAGACCGAACGGCAGCGACATCTCGTAAAGAAGAAGGTATTGTGCCGCCAGTTCGCGCTGTTCAGGTATCCGGTAATATGACTCGTCGTTTCCGTGCATATTTTTATTCAGACGTTTTATTGTATCGGTGACAGTGTTTACATGGATGACCTTTGGCTGTTTGCGATACCAGTTCGCAAATTTTTCAACAGTTGCCAGATATTCAGGATCGTTAATTCCGCCTGTTTCTCCGGATTCAAGAGAATACTCGATCACGTCCCATCCCCTGAGGTTTTCTATAACGAAATCAGTAGCCCTGCGAAAAGCAAAGCTATTATCAAAATATTGGACAAAGTTGTCGTTGAATTCAATGTGCAGAATCCCACCGGTCAGCAACACAATGACAATAATTGTGCCCAGAAATACGGGTTTACGTTTCTTTATTACAAAATCAGCCAGACGGTTGAACGAGCAGCAGTCAGCTCTCTTCGCGGGTTTCGAGCGCAACGGAAGAACAGCCATCATCGCGGGCAGAAAAGTGACAGAGTAGACGAATGCTGCGGTAACGCCTAATGCGACAATATTTCCCAGGTCGCGGAAAGGCGGGGCATCGGAGAAATTCATGGATAAAAATCCAATCGCAGTAGTGATGCTCGTAAGAAAAACAGGCTGCAGATTAATCCTGATGGACTCGGTTATAGCCTCACGCTTGTGCATTCCTTGATGCATCTGGTGGAACATCGATGCAAGTATATGTACACTGTCTGCCACTGCAAGGGTGAAGATAAGAATCGGAGCGTTAACAGATGCCGGGTTTATCGAAAAGCCGAGCCAGCCGGCCAGTCCCATACCCGTAGCTACGGAAAACAGAACTATTAAGAGCGTGGCAAAAGTCCCGAAAAAAGTCCTCAATGTAAGTCCCACTAACACAATCAATACAAAAAACATCAGGGGGTAAAGGGTAGACATGTCTTTCTGACTGGCCTCGCCAAAGGCATTGTCGGACATAATAACACCTGTCAAGTATATATCAGTATCAGGATGTTTCTGTCTGAAATCATCAGCCATCTTGCGAACAAACCTGGCAACCTCTGTCACTTCTTCGTGCGATTTACCTGGTAAGAGAACATTAACGTTTATTCCGGTCACATGCCCTGTATTTGAAATCAGACGCTTTATGAGCAGGGGTTCGTCAAGGGCGATCTTCCTTATCCTCCTGAGGTCCTCATCTGACAGATCTTCCGCGTTCTGCACAAGGTCTTCAACGATAAGATCGTCTTCCTCCACTTCTGTGTGCTGGAAGTTGGTGATAGAATCAACTCTGCTTGAATAAGGTATTTGCCATGAATCCTCGGTCATCTCCGCTACGGCTGCAAGAGTTTTTCGGGTAAAAACATTGCCGTCTTTCGGGGCTACGACAAAATAAACATTGTTTATCTTGTCGTAGGTATTCTCCAGCTCCTCCAGCGCTTCCAACTGCGGGTTTTTTTCGCTGAAGAAAACACGGGTATCATTGTTGATTGTCAGAAACCGTGTCCCGCTTGTGGTGACAAACACTATCAGCAATGTGGCAACGATTATTAACCACCGATACTTGATTACCCACTTCCCAAAAACATCTTCAAACCAGCGCATTTCCCCTTTTTAATTCCTTTTTGTTTAATGCTAAATCATGACCTGTTGAGTTCAGGCCAACAGATCCTGAAAATCACCTGGTTTGCACCCAAAATCATTGTATCCGGCCTTATCTTTTTTGTCTTTTGTTTCTTCTGAAAACATTTTTTTATCCTCCTTAAAAATCATAATTTACTTTTATGTCATTCTGAACTCGTTTCAGAATCTCTAATTAAGCCACTTGAGAGACTCTGAGATCCCGGATCAAGTTCGGGATGACTACTATCAGCAAGATTTTTTGTTGCTCAGTCATGGCGGTTTAACACCCTTTTTTTCTCTTTGTATTCCTCCCTGTTTATCTCGCCGAGGGCATACCGTTTATCGAGTATGTCCATTGGTGAGTCTGAATCGCTTATGCGGTAGCCGTCTTGACCGTGGGAATTATGTCCGCACATCATTGAGCCCATTCGGCCTCTCATCATGAAAAAACACACGACTATCATCAGAAGGGGGAACATCCACCAGAATTCTAAGTCAAACATTTGCATTACCTCCTTTTGTAACCTTCTATATAGATACTGACAATAATATCATCCATGGATTCACCCTCTCCGAGACTATCCAGAACTGCCCTGCCTATAGGGTCCTTTGTATCAGGGTCAATACAGCTCGATACGGTCTTAGGCATAATTTTTATATCTTTCAATCCTGACAACTCCAGCAGTTTTCTGTATTCATCCACAAGAACTGCACCGCTTATACAGCTAATATAAGCATCCATACTTTTTTGAATTTTTTCAGGGAGAGTTTTATTAAGGGCAATATCAGAAACTGCAACTCTTCCGCCCGGTTTTAAAGTTCTATATATCTCATTAAATACTTTTTGTTTGTCAGGCGAAAGGTTAATAACACAGTTTGAGATAACTACATCAACAGAATTATCAGCAACCGGCAGGTTTTCAATCTCACCAAGTCTGAACTCCACATTTTTGGCTTTGCTTGTAAGTGCATTCTCCCTTGCCTTTTCGATCATTTCAGGTGTCATATCTACTCCGATGACCTTTCCGTCTTCACCGACCTTGTCAGCAGCAAGAAAACAGTCAATACCGGCTCCTGAGCCAAGGTCAAGCACGGTCTCGCCTTTTTTTAAAGAGGCGAGGGCAACGGGATTGCCGCATCCAAGACCTAAAATTGCACCTTCAGGAATAGTTTTTAGCTCCTCCTCGGTATACCCAATTTTTGTGTTGATATCCTTTAAATCAATTTTTCCGCAGCACGAATCTACAGGTGCACAGCATGAACTGTTCTGTTTTGCAACTTTGGCATAGCCTTCTCTTACGATTTTTCTTGTTTCTTCCTGTTTCATTTCAATTGCCTCCTGTTAATCGATAATTATTTTTTGACCATATCCGCCATCATGGGGCCAAGCATATCCTTGACCATTTCTGCAAAATCTTCAGCCCTGATTAAAGAGATACAGCCTATTCTTCCGCCTCTTTCCCAGGTTACAACAGTCAGCTTGTCACCCGGCCGGATATTCGCCCTGTCCCTTAATTCCTTGGGAAGTATCATCTGCCCTCTGTCGTCTATGCTTATTACTGATTCGACATTACAGCAGCTCATACCTTTGTCCATCGGCCCACAACAGATGTCTTTATTCTTTTTAGCCATTTTTTTCACCACCTTTCAGATAAATTAGTATATTCTGATAAATCAGTATTTTCTGATAATACTGTACCACGAATAAAATACCATGTCAAGCCTTTTTTTAAGAGGGTAAAATCTCAAAAAGAAATCTGCACTTGTTAATGACTTAATAAAGGTATGTTAAAGGGGGTGGAGCTGCGTTTTATTTATGAAGCTTTATTTAGAAAGCTCTTTGATGTATTTCTCTAAAAAACCTTTTTCCTTATCGGTCAATTCGATAAATTTCAGGCCTACCTCATAGATGGAAAAAGATTCACTCTTTTGCTCTACTGTTTGTATTAAAGAGGACCAGGCCACTTCACATCTCGTTGTTATTTTTTCATTATTGCTGGAAGTCAACTCAACACCGAGACTGTTTTTAGTATGCAGGTCTTGTGAGGTTTGCAGGCTTATCCCGCCAATACTTATATCTCTTATCTTGACCTTTTCTTCCGTAACCAGTTCTGCCTCGTGTTTATCACCATGTTTGCAACGTACGAATATACGTTTTTCCATCTTTTCCTCCTTTCACTATCTTATCCTCCACCATTATATCAAACCCAGCTTTTATTGCCCACTGAAAAAATGGGGCGTAATCCTGTCCAATTTCTCTTGCGAAACCTCTTTAAACGTTGTTTGCGCTAAATTAGAGAACGTCGCTGGGTCAGGACTTGCAATTCTACTATTAGGTCAGAACTAAGTTGGCCATAGTAGAGCATATAATACATTTTGTTGAATTACAAGACCTGACCCCGTTATGATTACAATCCCGCCATATGAGCGATTGCCGCGACCAGTGAACGGGTTACCTTATAGTGGAATTCGAGGTTGAGGGTATCCACAGTGTCCAAAGGCGTATGATAGTATGGGTTTTCGAAGGGGTAGTCTTCTATGATGAACATTGCGTCATATCCTTCTGACCAGAAGGAACCCTCGTCCCCTCAGCCGCAGTACTCATCAATGACAAGAACTGTATCCAGTTCAGTGTATGTTTGAACGCCCTCCTGGAACAACTCGACCAGCCAGGCCATGGAAGGCTTGGTTGCCAGATCAAGATCCTCTCCCTGTGGGCCATAAGCCACCATATCTACTGCTATCATACCCTCTATGTTCTCACCGGAAGCTCTGGCATCTCCGGCATAGGATTGAGAGCCAAGTCTGCCTATTTCTTCGTTTGTAAAAAATACGAAATCTACCCTTAAGGGTAAAAACCCGGCATTGGAAAGCACACGCGCTGCTTCTAAAATTGCGGAAACACCACTGGCATTGTCATCCGCACCCGGCCCAGGATGGTCTATATGAGCTCCTACGACCAGATGGGGCTCTGCAGGGTCGAGAGATGCACCATTGGGTACAGTTGCTACCAGATTGTGCCATATCTTGCCGTCAAATGCATAATCGTGAAGGCGAACAGCTGCCCCTGCTTCCCTTAGATATTGCCCAAGCACCGACAGTATTTCTTCCTGTGCCTCCCATGACTGCCGATAAGAGGGTGCGGGAAAAGAGGTAAGGTATTCAAGCACATCGAGCAAACGGTCACTGTCCACCAGTTCTACAAGCTGAGATATCTTGAATAAACTGACAACGTCCGCGTTATCGTAATATATCCGGTCCATATCCAATGAACCATTCATAACCGTATCAACACCGAAATAGAATGCATAATTACCCGCAGGCAGGCCTGTCACATTCAAAACCTCATAAGGACTCAGGTCAGCCAA
Organism: uncultured Nitrospirales bacterium; assembly: GCA_964347425.1. Lineage (GTDB taxonomy): Bacteria > Nitrospirota > Thermodesulfovibrionia > UBA6902 > BMS3Bbin08 > CAYFYW01. Next base: position 2,813 of record CAYFYW010000201.1, on the reverse strand, counting down.
TGGCCCCTGGTGTGTCACAGCTATACCAGGAACCCAACCGAGTTCAAGATCATAGTGATACCAATCGCCAGGAGGAGAGAAAGGGGTATGAGCCACTACCCACCAGTCTGCGTTTTCACCAGTGCTGTTTCCTGAATCAAGGCTTACTGTTATTGAAAGGATATCACCAGATTTTATTGTCAGGGGATCATCCGAGCCGTTAGCTTGTATGTCAGGGAGAGGTACCGCACCGGCTGTGTCTCCGCTTATTTGAGTGGTATTGCCCTGGGCAGAGAATCCTCCTGCTGCAAACACCAAAAGAATGAAAAATACCAATACGATATTCCGTATCACGGGGTCGATATGCCTTGCCTTAAATTTCATTTTTCCCACTCCTTTAATGAACGTACTTATTTAAAATTAACAATCATTTTTGCACATCAGGGCAAGTATTAGTCTCCTTAAACTCAAGATTCTGGCTTTGTCGATATAAAGGTGGTTTATGAGATTTAAATTCGATTTTTTGATAATCGTAAAAGAGTACTTTTGTAATATAACATTACTCTTATATTTTCAATTTGTCAAGATAGCTTATAGAATCTATAAGAATTTTTTATATTTGAAGTGTCGCTATTATTAATAAAATTTATCAATGTTATAAGCTCAACTTATACATCTTGACAGATATATAATTGGGTGATAAGCTGGTATCAGAAAATGATTTGAGATCCCCTGGAATTGGGTGAACCAAAGAACCAAGTTACTAAATTAGGGAGCGGGAGTTAGATGTGGTGAGCAAGCCTCTAATATGGGAGGAAGCCTAAAGCATCTACCGATGCACCCACTTAGACAAAGGCTTTTGGTTCCCTAAAACCCAGGGTATCTCATTTAAATACATCGCATGCGCAGACAGACATTATGTCTTCCTTTCCCTACTGTTTATCAGACCGGATAATCCTGTACATGATCTTACCCGGATTGATGGACACCCCAAAGAGTTTGTATGATTGGACGGGTTTTTTCAAGCCTTTATCCCTATCTCGATCTGTCTTTTCTTAATCACCTTAATCCTGTCTCTCAGCTCTGCTGCTTTTTCAAATTCAAGTTTTTCTGCCGCCTCTTTCATTTCCTGTTCAAGTTTTGCAACAGTGGATTCGTCACCGTATTCAACCGTTTCTTCCGCAACAGCAGGCACGGTCCAGTAATCGGCTTCATAAATTGAGTCAAGTACGTTTGTTATATGTTTTATGATTGATTTCGGCGTTATTCTGTTTTTGATATTATACTTCTCCTGAATCCTTCGCCTTCTGTTTGTTTCGTCTATTGCTTTCTTCAGAGAGCCTGTTACTTTATCTGCATAAAATATAACCCTGCCGTTTATATTCCTTGCAGCCCTGCCGGCTGTCTGTATAAGGGAGCGGGCAGAGCGTAAAAAACCTTCTTTGTCCGCATCAAGTATGGCAACGAGCGAGACTTCCGGAAGGTCAAGCCCCTCTCTCAGCAGATTTACTCCTATGAGGGCATCAAATGTCCCGACTCTCAGGTCCCTCAGAATCTCGATCCTCTCAAGGGTGTCAATATCCGAGTGCAGATACCGTGTCCTTAAACCGAGTTCTGTATAATGCTCTGTGATGTCTTCTGCCATTCTTTTCGTGAGCGTGGTTACCAGGACCCTTTCACCTTTTTGAGCCCTTTGTTTAATCTCTTTAAACAGGTCATCTATCTGACCTTTAACGGGCCTTAAATCTGTTGCAGGGTCTGTTAAACCGGTAGGTCTGACAATCTGCTCGATAATTCTGTGGTCTGATTTTTTGATCTCGTAATCTGCCGGGGTCGCGGATATGTAAATGGCCTGATTAACCCTGTGCTCGAACTCCTGGAATCTTAACGGGCGGTTGTCAAGTGCTGATGGAAGCCTGAAGCCAAAATCAATCAGCGTCTGCTTCCTTGACCTGTCTCCTTCGTACATGCCCCCTATCTGGGGTACTGTTGCATGGGATTCATCTATTATTATCAGGAATTCTTCCGGGAAGTAATCAATAAGGCAGAAAGGTGGTTCTCCCGGCGATCTTCCGCTTAAATGTCTTGAATAATTTTCTATTCCGTGGCAGTAACCGAATTCTCTGAGCATCTCCATGTCAAACCTTGTCTTCTGTTCAAGCCTCTGTGCCTCGAGCTGCTTGTCCTGTTTAAGAAAAAAATCGATTCTTTCTTCAAGTTCGTCATTAATTGCCGGGAGAGCCTTTTCGAGTCTTGAAGCCGGTGTAATCCAGTGGCTGCTCGGGTACAGGGCTATCTTTGTCAGTTGCCTCAGGGTACTGCCGGTCAGCGAATCAAATTCATGAATTGCGTCAATATCATCACCGAAGAACTCAACCCTTATTGCATTGTCACCTGAAAAAGAGGGAAATATCTCAACAGTATCTCCTCTTACCCTGAACGTGCCTCTCGTGAAGTCTTCACTCCGTTCATAGAGCATATCCACAAGCTTTCTTAAAAAGGCATCCCTTTCTGTATGCATGCCTTCTTCTATAAAGAGGTGCATGTTAAGGTAATCTTCAGGGGAACCAATACCATAGATGCAGGAGACAGAGGCCACTACAATCGTATCTTTTCTTTCAAGCACCGCACGTGTTGCCGAGTGTCTGAGCCTGTCAATGTCATCATTTATCATGGCGTCTTTTTCAATATAGGTGTCTGTTGAAGGGATGTATGCCTCTGGTTGATAATAGTCGTAGTAACTGACAAAGTACTCTACTGCATTTTCAGGGAAGAACGTTTTGAATTCTCCGTAAAGCTGGGCGGCAAGGGTTTTGTGGTGGGCGATAACCAGT
>CAYFYW010000200.1:0-2333 GCA_964347425.1 uncultured Nitrospirales bacterium | reverse complement strand
CGGCGAGATAATGCTGCAGATAAACGAAAATGTGAGAGGTTCGGATGTTTTTGTGATTCAACCTACCTGCATGCCTGTGAATCATAATATTATGGAATTGCTTCTGATGATAGATGCTCTTAAGCGGGCGTCTGCAGGACGGATTACCGCTGTTATTCCGTATTACGGTTATGCGAGACAGGACAGGAAGGTCCTGCCCCGGGTGCCCATTTCTGCGAGACTGGTAGCTGATTTAATAACGTCAATTGGTGTAAACAGGGTTCTTACGATAGACCTGCATGCAGGGCAAATCCAGGGTTTTTTTGATATCCCTGTTGACCACCTATATGCTTCACCTGTACTGGCAGATTACGTGAGAAAAAAATATTTAAACGATATTGTTATTGTTTCTCCTGATGCGGGAGGTGTTGAAAGGGCGAGGGCTTTTGCAAAAAAGCTGAATGCATCACTGGCCATTATTGATAAACGCAGAGAAAGGGCGAATCAGTCTGAAGTAATGAATGTTATAGGTGATGTTCGCAAGAAAAATGCAATTCTCGTTGATGACCTGGTAGACACGGCAGGCACTATTACCAAGGCAGTCACGGCGCTGAAAAAAAATGGAGCAAAGAAAACAATAGCTGCTTGTACTCATGCTGTACTTTCAGGGCCTGCACTTGATAGAATTAATGAATCAGGTCTTGAGGAACTTATTGTAACCAATACAATACCTATGGACAAGAAACAGCGAAAATGCAAAAAACTAACTGTACTTTCGGTGGCCCCTCTTTTGGGAGAAGCCATACAGAGAATACATGAAGAATCCTCAGTCAGCTCGCTTTTTTTATAGACAGGACTGAAAGATGAATATTATGGAGGTTTAGCAAGATGCAAAAGGTTTTACTTGAAGCTGAAAAAAGAACAGAATTAGGCAAGGGCGGCGCCAGAAATCTCAGACGAAATAACATGTTGCCTGCCATACTCTATGCAAAGGGTCTTTCTACTCCAATCAAGATCCAGAGAAGAGAGATGACAAGGCTGATGGTTTCTGGAGGCAGAGAGCGTGCCCTGGTCAATATTAAGCTCAGTAGTGAGCGAGGCAAGAAATCGGAACACTGGGTGCTCGTAAAGGACTATCAGACAGATCCCGTGAAAAACGAGTTATTACATGTTGATTTTATCGAAATATCACTGAAACAGAAAATAACGACGATTGTACCAATTGTAATGACGAATGAGCCTGTTGGCGTTAAAAACGGCGGAATTCTGCATCAGCAGCTCAGAGATGTTGAAATTGAGTGTCTGCCAACCCAAATACCCGACGGCATTGAGGTAGATGTATCGTCTATTGATATTGGTCATTCACTCCACGTCAGTGACCTTGTTGTGACAGAAGGGGTAAAAATATTATCTGACCCAGGTGAAGCTATCTTAAGCGTTAGTGCGCCTGTGAAAGAAGAGGAGGCGCCAGTAGTACCCGCTGAAGAAGAGGCTGCAGAACCGGAACTGGTAAAAAAGGCAAAACCTGAGGAAGAAGAGGCAGAAGGAGGAAAAGAAGAAAAAGAACAGAAAGAACAAAAAGGGCAGAAGGGACAAAAGGGAGAAAAAGAACAAAAAGAAAAATAATCTTTCCGGATGTCAAATCTCAAAATCCAAATATCAAATCAATAATGGTTTTTATATATGTGGCTTATCGTCGGCTTAGGCAATCCAGGGAAAAAGTATGCAAAGACGCGTCATAACCTTGGATTCATGGTTGCTGACTTACTCTCCGAGAAATATCATATTCCATTAAAATATAAATCAAAAAATTACACGTACGGGAAATGTTCTTCTGAAAAATACGAGGTAGTTCTTATTAAGCCCGTTACGTTCATGAACAGCAGCGGCATTGCGGTCAGGGATGCCCTTAAGAAATACGAGAACGTAGATAATTTGATAGTTGTGCATGATGACATTGATTTGCAGACAGGGGTCATCAGGATTAAGCGAGGCGGTTCTGCCGGTGGACACAGGGGAGTCGGGTCAATAATAGAGACTGCCGGGACGCGGGATTTTATCAGGGTAAGAATCGGTATAGGCCGTCCGGAGAGCATCCCTGCAGAAGAATATGTGCTGTGTACCTTTAATAAACACGAGCTTCCGATAATAAAAAAATCCATTGAAAGGGCTGTTGAGGCAATAGAGATAATACTGGATAAAGGTGTTTCTTATTCGCAGAACAGGTTTCACAGAGATAAGTTGTCAGGCGATTTATAATTTTAAATGTCAAATGTTGAGACCTGACCCCTTTTTATCCTCCAATCTGCGACATTGACGGAAGATAACCTTGTTGGGGTGTTTTCTTGTGCAGT
>CAYFYW010000199.1:0-12991 GCA_964347425.1 uncultured Nitrospirales bacterium | reverse complement strand
CTTAAAAAATGTTCGTTCTCATATTAAATACTTTGACTCACTGATTAAAATTTCTTCCGAGAATTGCCAATAATGTACATAATAATGAGAAGCATTCCCCCACCATTTTAACTACATTCTATAGGGGTTGATTTATAATGCAATGGTCTCTTATTACATTGGGGACATGTATTCTGTTTGAATGCGTAATTATATCCACCATGTTTTATGTGGTCATAGCTACCATCTCTTCAGAGAGCAATTCACATCCTTGCAAATTTAAAAAAAGAGAGCCAGATATCCTATAGTCCTCTTTTCCCCAGCCCAATTCGCCTCATTCCTTCTGCACCTCTTAACCCATAAAAAAGCTGATTTCTACGACTATAATCTCGATACATGGCTGATTCCGTCAGATTCAGGAAGAGTAAGAAAACCTGAATAGTTATTTCTTTTCATTACGGGATAATCTTTTTCCTTTTTCCAATAATCTCTTGCCAACGCCCCTTATCTTCGCTATAATGTTTATCCATTCCGTAAATAGCATCCTATGAAAATAAAGATGCATAAGAAAGTCACCATAGTTGGTGCCGGTAATGTCGGCACCACAACGGCTCAGCTTATAGCTGAGAGAAATCTTGCAGATGTAGTGCTTATCGATATTATTGAAGGCATACCCCAGGGAAAGGCACTTGACATACAGGAGGCATGTCCTCTCTGGCATTCCTCTGTAAAGGTGACAGGCACAAACAGCTATGATGATACTTCTGGATCTGATATAGCTGTTATAACTGCAGGTCTTGCAAGAAAACCGGGTATGAGCAGGGATGACCTGCTTCAGGCGAATGCAGACATAGTAAGGGAGGTCGCTCAAAACATTGTGAAGACCTCGCCGGATTCCATCATCATCGTTGTTACAAACCCAATGGATGTAATGGCGTATCTTTCTCAAAAAAGCACAGGTTTCCCGTACAGTAGAGTAATCGGAATGGGCGGGGTGTTGGATTCTGCAAGAATGAAGGCCTTTATTTCCAGTGAGTTAGATGTTCCCGCTGAAAGTGTCTACGCAATTGTTTTAGGCAGTCACGGTGACCTGATGGTACCTGTGCCTCGCCTGACGACTGTGAAAGGGAAAAGCATAACGGATATTTTCCCTGAATCCAAGATAAGAGAGATTATTGAAAGGACGAAAAAGGGGGGCGAAGAGATTGTAGGTCTGTTAAAAACCGGCAGTGCGTACTACGCCCCTGCAGCCTCGGTTGTTGAGATGATAGAGTCTATCCTCGGATCAAAGGATGAACCGCTTCCCTGCTCAGTTTATTTGAGCGGCGAGTATGGAGTTAAGGGCGTATATATTGGTGTGCCGGTGAAGCTCGGTTTAAAGGGGGTGGAGGAGATCATGGAAATTGAACTGGGTGAAGACGAGAAACGTGCATTTGCTGCGTCAGCAGAGGCTGTGAGGAAACTTATAGAAAAGATTCAGGATACATAATGTACGATTTAAAATTAAAGGGGTTTTTTCTTTATCCTGTATCGTGTATGCTGCATCATGTATCATCATATCTGTCCAAAACAGGAATATTATTAAGGCGGAATGCCTCATAAACACAATAAATCGGCATGATTGACCATATGACAACCTTCATTTTGATGAACATACGTTTTTTGAAACAATTCTCTTTTGGAGTTTTCAGGTATTTGAAATATCTCTTTTTTAAAGGTGCCGTTATTGTGTTTCTTCACCATCCCGCCTTCTTTTTAAATTATTTTGGACAGCACTGATGTATCATTGTAAATAGCGGGGGAGAAATTATATGGACAACAGACGACTCGAACAGACGCTTGTGCTTATCAAACCGGATGCACTAAAGAATTCGTTGACAGGCTATGTGCTTTCTCAACTTTCCGAATTTCATACAGGATTGCGCTTTGCCGGAGCAAAGATCGTCAATGTCAGTAAAATGCTTGCCGATGAACACTATGCTGAACATCGTGGAAAGGTATTTTTCCCTTCGCTGCTGGATTACATCATGGGAATCATCCATTATCCTGGTGAACAATGGAAACATAGAGTGATCGCGATTGTGTATCAGGGTCCAGACGCAACAAAAAAGATACGAGATATTGCAGGTCCGACGAATCCTCATATTGCCCGGGAGGAAAGACCGGGTTGCATCCGTGCATTGGGAACAGTGGTTCCTCTCAAAAACGATGAAGGAAATGTGATCGGCGAGCGCATGGATAACCTCATTCACGCCTCTGCTACGGACGGTGAAGCAGAACGGGAAATCAAGCTGTGGTTCAAGCCCAATGATATCCCGCCATTAATGCATGCGTACCCCACCGAGGTAAGCGAGGATTACTACTATTTTAAGGACAGCAAACTTTACAAAACCCGGGGGCCGGATAGTATATGCTTTCTCGTACCCGGTGATGTTGTCTGGAAGTCTGATCTGGAGACACTCCACCTGCTGCATCAGGGTCTTCCATCCCCGTGCTCTCTTGAAGCAGTGGTTGCCAAATACCTCATCAACGAGAAGCGGTGAAACCATGCAGCGGGGATCTGTTAAAGATTTCATGTCTTGCCTCTATCTATCTCAACTGTTTTAGGAGTTCATTCCAGTCTTTAACTACTATCCCGTCTTCTGTTTCCTGAAAGCTGAGCCTCTTATTGATTTCCGGCGCTTCAGATAGCACAGCAGGAGAGCCTACTATTGCATAAAGTTTCAGTCCCCGCTCCTTCAGATCAGAGAGCATGTCTCTACCCCCCCATTTCAGAACGGACGAGAGAAAGAAATCATTCTCCTGGAGCCATTCCCTCGCTGTCTCATGCCCAATAACAGAAGTCATATATATAATCGTGAATCTCCTTGAGTGCAGTTTTACCGTCTTTTTTGCTTTTTCTGCCGGTTTAAACGTAAAAAATGATTCGAAAAGGCTGCCTTCAATTTCTATCAAGACAACCTTATTGTTTTCTTCTGCTACCATGAGTATTCCTTCATCTGTATCAAAACCCTTTTCGACTTTAAGGTGCTTTATCCCGGCTGAGAGAGGAAGGTATTCGAGGTATGCATATCCATCACCACCACTCAGGGTTGTGCCAATATGTTTTTCATTCACATAAAATTTGACAAGCTTTCCCCCTTCCGGGAAGAGTCTCCCCTTTGTAAGGGCTTTTAATTTAACGGGGGTCCTGGGGGATGTTGCGGCGTCATACACCGTCACACCGGCAAAAGAGGAATGAACAGGCAAAAAACAGGAAACAACGAGCGAAAGAGCGGCAATAGAAATAATGCACTTTTTTTTCATCTTATCCGCAGTCCATACTCTTGTTTTTCCGCAAAATTCATGTGGAACTCGTATCAATCTCTCGTCATAAAGAGTGTCAGAGATTCAGTTGCGGAGATCTATCAAGAGACATTTTTTATGTTGAATCTTTTCCTTGTGATGTTGTAGTACATATCTCTCTGAGCCGGTCTAAAGTCAGCCTCTTTTATTGCATTCAGGATATCTCTGATTGAAGCCATATACTTTACTCCTGCTGAGGCAACTACGTTTTCTTCAATCATGGTAGAGCCAAAGTCATTGGCACCGAACCTCAGTGCTATCTGGGCCAGCTTAAGCCCCTGGGTTACCCACGAGGCCTGTATATTGGGGACATTGTCAAGATAAATTCTTGAAAGGGCTAGCACCCTCAGATATTCAACAGCAGTCGCCGGATAAAACCGTGAACCGTGAACTGTAAACTGTGAACTGATTTCTGTATTCCCCGGCTGGAAACTCCATGGTATAAATGCCGTAAATCCTTGAGTTTTATCCTGTAGATTCCGTATGGCGTCAAGATGTTCGATAATATCTCCGGGTTTTTCTATGCTCCCGAACATCATAGTTGCCGTTGTCTTCATTCCGAGCCGGTGTGCCTCTTCCATTACTCCGAGCCACCTATGTTTGCCTATTTTTTTAGGGCTTATTTTTTTTCTAATCCTGTCCGAGAGTATCTCGGCTCCCCCCCCTGGAATGGAGTCAAGACCTGCCTCCCTTAAGATCTTTACTGTCTTTTTTAATGTGAGCCCTGCCTTATCTGCTATATAACAGATCTCAGGTGGAGAGAAACCATGAACATGCACGGAAAATTTCTTTTTAATTGATTTTAAAAGCTCAACATAATATTGGATATCCAGATCAGGGTGAAGCCCGCCCTGTATCAGTATCTGCGTCCCGCCGAAGTCAAGGGTCTCTTGTATTTTTTTAAACAGGGTTTTTTGATCCAGTATATAGGCTTCCGGGCTTTTCTCATCTCTCCAGAACGCGCAGAATGCACAACGGTTTATACAGATGTTGGTGTAATTGATGTTTCGGTCAATAATAAACGAAACAATCCCTTCGGGATGAAGCCTTTGCCTGACCTTATCGGCCGTCATGCCAAGGCCCAAAAGATCGGCATTTTTCAGAAGGATTAATCCCTCTTTTTTTGTAATACGATTGGCATGTTGTACAATAGGTCTGGCCTTCTTCTTTATTGTCAACATTTTCTGCCTTTCACCGGTTTGTATAACGAATCCCTTTCTACGGGCACTTTGCCTGCTGTCTTAATCAGGTTCACCAGTTTGCTCCTGGACATCTCCTTTTCTGAAAGTGCGCCTGCTGCGTGAGTAATCTTTTCTTCAATAATTGTACCGTCTAAATCATCTGCCCCGAATATGAGAGCAAGCTGGGCAATCTTCTCTCCTAGCATTATCCAGTAAGCCTTAATATGAGGAAAGTTGTCAAGGAAAAGCCTTGAAACAGCTATGGTTTTAATGTCATCTATTCCGGATGTATGACCTCTCACGTTTATCCTGGTATTCATCGGATGAAAGGCCAGGGGGATAAAGGCCTGAAACCCTCCTGTTCTGTCCTGAAGGTTTCTTAGCTTTAACATGTGCTCAATCCTGTGTTTATGTGTTTCAATATGTCCGTAAAGCATGGTAGCATTTGACTTAATACCCAGCACGTGTGCCGTCTCCATAATCTCAAGCCATCTCTTGCCCCCAATTTTTTCCGGACATATCTTGTTTCTGACGCGCGTGTTGAATGTTTCAGCACCTCCACCCGGAATAGAGTCAAGACCGGCTTTCTTTAACTCTATGAGGGTATTGGCAAGGCTCAGACCGCTTATTCTCGAAAAAAAATCTATCTCAACCGCAGAAAAGGCTTTTATGTGTATATAGGGCATGGATTTTTTAAGCCCTCTGAGCATTTCTATGTAGAAGTCGAATGTCCTGTCAGGATGAAGCCCGCCGACAATATGAACCTCACTAATCCCCCCATGCCCCCCTTTGCTAAAGGGGGGTGAGGGGGGATTGTCGAATTCTATGTTATGTGCTTTGAGTTTTTTGATAATATCTTTGATACTCAGTTCATATGCTCCTTTTTCTCCTTTTGAGCGGCTGAAGGCACAAAACCTGCAGCGATTAACACATATATTTGAGGGGTTTATGTGACGGTTTTGAATGAAATAGACGTTATTCCCGTTCTTTTTGCGGGCAACATATGATGCAAGCCTTCCCAGGGTGAATATGTCGTCACTATGAAGGAGAGCCAGGGCCTCTTCAGGTGTAAGCCGGTTCCCTGAAAAAACTTTTTCTTCTATTTTTTTAAGGGACATCAGCAAAGCCTAAAATAACAATAACAAAATCCGGCAAAGGTCAATTTCCCCGTACAGAGCGTTGCCCTGATGGGTTTACGTCCCAAATTACAAATGCTGACTGTCAAGAAGGTCATTCAGTAATTGATTAATTTAAGTCACTACTGCGCAAAATAATCACAAACAGGGAGGCTGAATGAGGTTTGACATTCAAAAAAACAGTTCGCCCCGGCGAATCTCTGATCGATTCAGTGTGTTTATGAAGTGTTCAGCCCCCGCAGATACTTTATTTTGGACAAGTATGAATTTAAGTAATTGAGTATTTGAATGACTCAATGGCCCAATGACTTAATAATTAAACGATGTGCCGGTGATTTGGTATTTGTCTATCTCATACCCTCAAGCCTTGCGATTCTCTCTTCCATCGGTGGATGAGTACTGAACAGCTTAGCCATGCCTCTGCCTGATAACGGGTTGACGATAAACATATGTGCAGTGGCAGGCTGCGCGTTAAGAGGTATTTTCTGAGAAGCAAGGTGAAGTTTTTTTAAAGCACTTGCAAGATAGTGTGGATTCCCGGCAATACCAGCACCACCGGAATCAGCGGCGTATTCCCTTGAGCGGGAAATGGCCAATTGTATAAGCATTGCAGCAATAGGGGCAACAATCATCATAGCAAGTGCTGCTAATGGATTTCCGTCGTCATCGTCTCCTCTGCCTCCAAAAATCAAGGCCCATCTCGCCATAAAAGCAAGGTAGCTTATTGCGCCTGCAACAGTTGCTGCGATTGTACTTATCAGGATATCCCTGTGTTTAATATGTGCAAGCTCATGTGCCAGGACACCCTCCAGCTCTTCCCTGCTCAGAATCCTCATTATGCCCGTGGTTACTGCAACAGCTGCATGGTCCGGGTTTCTGCCTGTGGCAAATGCATTAGGCTGGTTCTGATTGATTATGTATATCCTTGGCATTGGAATGCCTGCCTTTTGAATGAGTCTTCTGACCATAGAATGAAGTTCAGGCGCCTCGGACTCTTTTACCTCCTGAGCACGATACATTTTTAAGACTATCTTGTCACTGAACCAGTAAGTAAAGACGTTCATCATCGTTGCAAAGACAAGAGCCATGGTCATACCTGACCTGCCTCCAAAAGCTGCACCTGCCCAGACAAGCAGGAGTGTAAGACCGACCATAAGGGTCATCGTTTTCAGTGTGTTCATTTATTGTGTACCTCCGAGAACATTCTTGATTAAGATTCTTACTGCGTCATTTTAATTTTACATAAAATTTTGTGTTAAAAGCAACTGATTGAGATCGGAGCAAACATTTCCTTTTTTTGTAATGGCGGGGTATGGTATTTGAGCGGTTTGTCGAATCGATCCTCGGAGTCTCGGGACGAGCCTGCCTGCCGGTAGGCAGGGCAGGCTCGTCTTGAAATGCTATGCACGTGATACAGCAAAGGTCATTCCCCGACCCCTGATCAAGTCAGAGGGCATGCTTGATCGGACAATCCAGAGGTCATAGCTAAGGGAACTTCTTTTATATTTGATGAGTTAGAGCTTATTGCATATCCACGCAGAGAGACTGGATCCCCCGGTTATTCATCCTTCGCAGTTTCATCCTTCGTAGTGCTACGGAGAACGGGAGCCGGAGGATGACAAAAGTAATGGCATTACTCATCCATGAGACCTATTATAAAAAAATGGGGGAACTCCTGTCTGAATTGACTTGACATTAAAATTAGATACATGTTATTTATTAATGTTTTGTCTTTTTCTCCCTAAAGAAAAGAATCAACTTATGGCATTATAAGTTATTCTTAAATTTCTGTTTTTTTAAATTTCAGTGTATGTAATTCAAAGGAGCGGAACAAAACATGGCTCATGTTGCTACTTTTGAAAGGGGAATACACCCGGATGATGTAAAGGGATTGACTGAGAATGTTTCCGTTGCAAAGACGAAACTTCCTCAAAGGGTTGTCCTTCCTTTAAGCCAGCATACAGGTGCACCTGCGAAACCAGAAGTAAATATAGGGGATCAAGTCAAGAGGGCCCAGCTTATTGCTTCTCCTGCAAGTTTTGTCTCTGCACCTGTTCATGCCTCCATATCAGGGAAAGTAATTGCTATTGCTGATTTTCCCCACCCTTCCGGAAAGATGATTTCTTCTATAGTTATTGAGAGTGACGGAAAAGACGAAAGCATATCCCTGAAAGAGAACCTGGATTTCATGAACCTGGCATCTGATGAAATCAAGAATATGATTAGGGATGCCGGCATAGTTGGTCTCGGGGGTGCGGCTTTTCCAACAAATGTCAAACTTTCACCACCCAAGGAAAAGCCTATCAACACAGTTATACTTAACGGCGCGGAGTGTGAGCCTTATTTAACGGCAGACCACCGGCTTATGGTAGAGCATCCTCAGGATATTATCAATGGTTTAAAAATAATTATGAAGGCTCTTGCAGTGAAAGACGGCTTCATAGGCAATGAGAGAAACAAACCAGAGTCAATAAAAGCAATGAAAGAGGCTGTATCCGGAGAGCCGAACATTAGTGTTTGCCAGCTTAAGGTGAAGTATCCGCAGGGTGCCGAAAAAATGTTAATTAAAGCCATAAAAGGCAGAGAAGTCCCGAGCAAGGGTCTTCCCATGGATGTTGGTGTTGTTGTGCAGAATGTCGGCACTGCACTCGCGGTTTACGAGGCTGTACGTTATGGCAAACCATTAATTGAAAGGGTTATTACTGTTACGGGCAAAGGTGTAAGAGAGCCCAGAAATCTGCTTGCCCGTATCGGAACGCTTATTTCTGACATTATTGAACAATGTGGTGGCCTTGTCGAAGGAGCAGTTAAGGTAATAGTTGGAGGCCCTATGATGGGGTTTGCCCAATGGAGCCTTGATGTTCCAGTTATTAAGGGCACTTCAGGAATCCTGGTTTTATCAGAAGATGAATATGTTTCGTCTGAAGAGTATTTTGCCTGCATAAGGTGCGGTAGCTGTATTGATGCATGTCCCATGGGGCTTAATCCTTCCATGCTCAGTATCTTGTCTGAAAAAGGATATTATGAAGAAACAAAGGAATACAATCTATTTGATTGCTTTGAGTGCGGCTCGTGTGCCTTTGTCTGTCCTTCCAAGAGACCGATGGTGCAGTTTGTGAGGCTGGCAAAATCTCAGGTAAAACCATAAGGGAAAAGTTAAAAACAAAAGATAAAAAATAAAAATTGTGGAAGAAAAAATTAATTAGAATTTAGATAAAAAATCATTAATTTTGATTTTTGCTCTTTTATTTATGATTTATTTAAACGATTTAAATACTCGGTTTTTTATGAATGCGAAATTATTTATGACGTTTCATATAATTAAGGACAAAGAATAAATGGCAACTGAAGCGAAAACTCATCCATTGGTAGTTTCCGTAAGTCCGCATGTGAGAAGCAAAGAAACCGTTGAGCGTATAATGTGGACGGTTAATGCTTCTCTCCTTCCGGCTTTTATTGCCTCTGTATATTTTTTTGGACCGAAGGCAGCATTTGTAACAGGCCTTTGTATCCTAACGGCGGTTCTTTCAGAGCATATTTATCAGGTAAGTCTTAAGAAGAAAAGCACCATAGGCGACGGCAGTGCATTTTTAACCGGACTTCTCCTCGGTTTGAACCTGCCCCCGGGTGTTCCGTTTTATATCCCAATGGTTGGTTCTTTTGTGGCGATTGTTATTACCAAACTGCTTTTTGGCGGCCTGGGATATAACATTTTCAATCCCGCTCTCATTGGCAGGGCTTTTTTACTTATATCCTGGCCAAAGGCAATGACCATATGGTTGGAGCCCACAGCACAATTTGTCGCTCTGGATGCAAAGACCACGGCTACTCCTTTAGGTATCTTGAAAGAGGAAGGCCTGGCAAGGTTAATGGAAGTCTTTGGTGACAAGATGGAGCTGTATACTCATTTGTTGGCAGGAAGCAGGGCGGGTTCGCTTGGCGAAACTTCAGTTATTGCCTTGCTTTTAGGTGCAGCAATTCTCTTTTATAAGAGGTATATAACCTGGCATGTCCCTTTTTCTTTCCTTGCGACAGTAGGCGTACTTGCCTGGGTTTTTGGCGGTGACAAAGGGATATTTACGGGGGATCCCCTTGTCCATCTTCTGAGCGGGGGTCTTATCCTTGGTGCTTTTTTCATGGCAACGGATTATGTTACCTGCCCTTCTGTGAGAAAGGGACAGCTCATTTTCGGAATCGGCTGTGGAGCGATTACCATGTTGATAAGATTAAAAGGCGGTTTTCCGGAAGGTGTAATGTTTGCAATACTGCTAATGAATTGTTTTGCACCGCTGATTGACAGAAGCGTAAAGACAAAACTGTTCGGGGCAATAAAGGAGCAGAAAAAATGACTGCAACAGATATGGCAAAAATAACTATTAACCTTGTTGTAATATATCTCATCGGCGGGCTGATTCTTGCCATGGTGTATGGGGTAACATCTCCCATAATGTACAGGAAGGCAAAAGAGGAGAAAGAGGCTGCACTGAAGACAATGATGCCCGAAGCTGACTATATAGAAGCGCCCTGTCGCACTTTAACCGAGAAGTCTCTGAATAACCTGAGAAATGAAATAACATCCAATGAAATTATTGAAAAGCTAAAGGGTCTGCAGGATAAAGAATATTCCACTGAGGAAGTTTTTCTGAAAAATATTAGAGATATTCTTGGAAAAGAAAGGGCTGATACGCATAAGGATTTGATTATGAAGCATGTGAAAAAAAGCTGTGAATGGGAACCTCATCACAAGCATGCAGAGTATTTTATTGCAAAAAAAGGGGAAGAAGAGATTGGTTATGTTGTTGAGGGCTATGGCAAGGGGTATTCAAGCTATATTAATGTTTATGTTGCTGTTGATAAAAACTTTATTGTAAAAAAAATAAAGATTCTTTCTCATAAGGAAACACCGGGGTTAGGAGACGAGATAGAAAGAGACTATTTCCTGGACCAGTTTGGAGGCAAGAATGTTGACAACCTTGTTGTGGTAAAAGAAGAAACAGAAGACAGGATAGAGGCAATAACAGGCGCTACAATTTCCAGCCGGGCGGTAGCAGAAGATGGAGCAAAGAAAGGCGTAGAGATGTTGATTGAGAAATTTTCAGGAGATGTGAAGGGATGAGCCATATTCATCGCAGTAACTGGGAACTCATAAGAAATGGCATATTCGGTGAAAATACCATATTCCGGATGGCTATAAGTCTATGCCCCTCAATCGCTGTTACCGGTAGCTTGAGAGACGGTACTTTGATGGGGATAGCAGTTTTATTTGTCCAGGTAATGGTTAATTTCACCGTTTCGTGCCTGAGAAAATTTATTCACCCGAAGATTCGCATACCTATATTTATGCTTATTATTGCCGGATATGTCAGCATCATAGATATGGTCTTTGCAGCATATGCAAGAGAAGCTTACAGAATTATAGGTCTTTATGTTCAGCTAATAGTAGCTTTTGCATCGATCTTTGCCAGGGCAGAGGTCTTTGCAGTCAAAAACAAGGTTGTTCCCTCTACAATGGATGGTCTTGGTATGGGTATTGGATTCCTTGTGGCGATGATAGTAATAAGCTTTTTCAGGGAGCTTCTCGGGAAGGGTTCTCTCTGGGGACTCGAGATTGTGGCAGGGAAACCTTTGCTTTTAATGATTCTGCCTGCAGGAGGATTTTTTGCTGTTGGCTTACTTATGGGATTTTTCAACTGGATTGATATGAGATTTTTTGGCGGTAAGGGAGCTTCTGGAGTTTGATAATATCATGGTCAATGACTCGTAGAGAGGAAAACTAATGGATTTTGGCAAACTCTTTGAGTTAGTGGTAGCAGCGTCTTTGATAAACAACTTTGTATTTACAAGGTTCCTGGGGCTCTGTATCTTCTTCGGGGTTTCGAGAAAGATGGAAACTGCTGTTGGAATGAGCATAACCTTTACTACGGTTATGGTAATAAGCGCAGCTTTAAGCTGGATAGTTTTTGAGTTTGTAATGATTCCGCTTGATATAACATTTCTTAAGATTATTGTATTTATCGGCATAGTTGCAGCCTTTGTCCAGTCAGCCGATACAATAATGAGAAAAGTCAGCCCTACAATGTACTACAAACTTGGTGTCTACCTTGCCCTGATTACTACAAATTGCATAATACTTGCGGTTCCCCTAATAAACGCCGGAGAGGGATATAGTTTTATGGAGAGCATTGCATTTGGCCTGGGTTCTGGATTGGGCTTTGCACTCGCTCTTGTAATAATGGCAAGTATTCGTGAGAAGTTGGAATTAGCTGATGTGCCGGCTCCCTTTAAAGGGTTACCTGTATCATTTATTGTGGCCGGTCTTATAGCGCTGGCGTTTACAGGTTTTTCGGGGTTGATAGCGTTATGATGCAAAAAAATCAAAAATGAAAAATCAAAATTCAAAATTGAGGAATCTTTTATTGAGGAGTTATAATTAATAAAGAGGTCTTAAGATGTCTGATTTAAGCATAACAAAAATAAAAAGGACAATACTATTTGCTCTTTTACTTTTGCTCTGCTGCTCTTCCGCGCTTTATGCAGGTGTTGGCGGGGGGGTTGAGGCACGGGAATCCGTAGATATTATCGGGGTTGTCAAGTTCACAGCAATGTTTTTGGTAGGGATTAGCACTATCTTTGGTCTTGGTCTGGCATTTGCCGCCAAAAAATTTGCCGTGAAAGAGGACCCTCGAGTTGAGCAGGTATCAGATGTCCTTGCTCATGCACATTGTGGTGCCTGCGGTTATGCAGGTTGCCGGCAATATGCAGAAGCGGTTGTTTTGAATCCTGATGTCCCACCGACCCTTTGTACACCTGGAAGGGCACCTACTGCAGAGGCAGTTGCCAGGATTACGGGTAAGGTTATGTCTCAGATCGAACCGAGAATCGCGCGAGTATTTTGCCAGGGCGGACTGTCAAAGGCTGTTCGCAGATTCAAATATGAAGGCGTAGAGGATTGCAGGGCTGCGATACTCGCCAGCGGAGGGGATAAGGCATGTATCTACGGCTGTCTTGGTTATGGAACATGCTCGAGGGCATGTCCCTTTGATGCAATAACAATGAGTGACGATTATCTGCCAATAATAGATCCTGTAAAATGCACATCGTGTGGAAAATGTGCCCAGGCATGTCCTACAAAAGTTATCGAGATTTTACCGCTGTCAAAAGAAGTGCTTGTACGGTGCCACTCAAAGGACAGAGGCGCTGTGACAAGAAAAAACTGTCATGTTGGCTGTATTGCCTGCGGAATGTGTGTCAAGGTCTGTCCTTATAATGCCCCGTCAATTGAAAACTATCTCTCATGGATTGACCTTGAGAGATGTAAGGTCTGCGGTCTCTGTGTGACAAAATGTCCTA